>NZ_CEVWQM010000011.1:0-109845 GCF_982386235.1 Desulfotomaculum sp.
AACAATATATCCTATTATACCACAATACGCGCCAATGCGCTATATATATTTGCATTAATTTGCAAAATAAAAAAGCCCTAAACACCTGTGATTACTGGGTTTAGGACACTGTATATTAAAAGGTAACTGCAAAACTATGGATCCTTAAAAACGGGAGAAATAAAAAAACACCCTCAAAGGTGTTTTAATAACAAATATGAAAACCCCGCCGTGCCGTGTGCGTACCCAAGGTTTTTTGAACCTGTTCTCGAACAGGTGGGTGCCCTTCCGCATTTTCCTGTTTCCTTATACAAAGCTAAGTTACAACGTCAATATTCTTTAACAATTCTCCTGGAGAGTATGCTTTTATATTTAACGATGAAAAATCTGCCTCAAGAAAATGTTTATCCAGACTGACTAGATAATCTACTTTGGAATTTATAGCCGCTGCCAGAATATCCGCATCTTTTTTATTGATTAGCCTTTCTGCCTCTTTCAACAGTTCATCTGTGGGATCTGCTAACTCAAAGGGTAAGATTTTAAACAAACTATGATAATGAGGTAAACAATATGGTAGTTTCTTTTCAATATTCCTGACAACCTCTGTTACTACTTTTTCTGAAATCACTGGAATTATCAGACCCATTTCACATAGAGACAGAAGCATGTTGGAAGCACCTTCCGGAGAAGCCAAACCAGCAATCAACACGCTACTATCAAAAAAAACTTTACTCCTCTTTAATGTACGCATGTTTTCCCTCTCGCAAGTCTGCCAGTAGCTCATTAATATCTACCTTATATTCCCCCATCCCTTCATTGACCCTTTGGGCCAGTTCCTTAACTACACTTTTTTCTGGAGTTGCTATCATAACTTTGCCAAAGTGGTATACTTCCAAAACAGTATCTTCTTCAATGCCAATTCTATCTCTATATTCAGCAGGAATCGTAAACTGCCCCTTTCCCCTTACCCGTACTTTTTTCGGTCTAAAAGAGTTAACTGTCATTTTACCTTCCATGAATCCCCCTCCATTAGTAAGAAAATAAGAAAGTAATACTTTCTTATTTTCTATTTTACATTATTTATTCAGAAAAACCAATGTAATTTTCAGAATAGTTTTTTTAAAGGGGGGGGACATACCCTTAGCCTTTAAAAATTACAGTAGTCTATACTAAGCGCAAATTTTATCACCGTCAGCAGAATGATATGACAAATCGTTGACTAAAGCTATTTTCAATCTCGGGGCAGAACATAACAGCAGGATACTGCATTTATCCACAGTTTTTGAAAAGCATCATTTCCTAAACAATAAAAAACACCTTCAAAAGGTGTTTTAATAACAAATATGAAAACCCCGCCGTGCCGTATGCGTACCCAAGGTTTTTTGAACCTGTTCACGAACAGGTGGGTGCCCTTCCGCATTTTCCTGTTTCCTTATACAACGTAAGGTTTACATTCCCTTGCGTGAAACCGAGCTCCCGTTTTTCAAAATGTTGGCTCAAAACCCCAGATAAGCCACGCACAAAGCAGGGCAAAGGACTTGTAAAAAGAGTAACTTATTTGTTTATTATGTTAACACAACAAGGGTGGTTTCGCAAGTCTGTGCAAGACTTCATGGCTAAATAATAGCCATCACCTACATTACAAACCACCGATATTCACCAATGGTGCCTGACACCATTGGTGAATAAGCAGCATGAACTAATTACTTTTTTTAACGGTTGCGGTGCTGCGTATATGAAGCTCTGCCAATTGGGCGGGGTCTACCACATCTGGTGCCTGGGTCATTAGACAGGTTGCACTGGCGGTTTTGGGGAAGGCAATGACATCGCGGATGCTGTCTTTTCCTGCCAATAACATAACGAGACGATCCAGGCCAAAGGCAAGGCCACCATGGGGGGGAGCACCATATTCAAAGGCCTCCAGCATAAAGCCAAATTTTTCTCTGGCTTCTTCCTGGCTAAGTCCCAGGGCTTTAAACATAAGTTCCTGGACTTCCCTGCGGTGGATACGAATACTGCCGCCACCGATCTCAACACCATTTAATACCATATCATAGGCCCGGGCCCGTACCTTGCCGGGATCACTCTCCAGCAGAGACAGATCCTCTTCCACCGGTGAGGTAAAGGGGTGGTGCATGGCAAAGAAACGTCCTGCTTCCGCATCATACTCCAGCAAGGGGAAATCGGTTACCCAAAGGAAATTCCACATGCCTTCTGGAATTAGCTTGAGACGTTCTGCCAGATGAACCCGCAGTGCTCCTAATGCTGCAGCCACCACCGCTGGTTTATCCGCTACAAATAAGAGCAGGTCACCTGGTTTTGCTTCCAATTTATCTTTGATAGCAGCTACCTCTTCTGCCGTAAAGAACTTGGTGATGGGTGATTTTACAGAGCCATCCTCATTCATAATAAAGTAGGCCAAACCCTTTGCTTTATACACAGCCACATAGGCAGTCAAGTCATCAATATCTTTCCGTGAGAAGGCAGCACAGCCCTTGGCATTTATCCCTTTGACTTGGCCGCCGGCCTCGGCCGTGCTGTTAAATACCTTAAAACCACATTTGGCAGCAATGGGTGTGATATCCCTTAGCTCTAGACCAAAGCGAGTGTCCGGCTTATCGGAACCGTAACGATCCATGGCATCCTGATAGCTAAGGCGTGGGAAAGCCGCACGGACATCCAGGTCAAGGGTGTCTTTGCATACCTGGGCAATCATTTTCTCCATTAGGCCCATCACATCTTCCGCTTCCACAAAGGACATCTCCAGGTCGATCTGGGTAAATTCCGGCTGGCGATCTGCCCGTAGGTCTTCATCCCGGAAACAACGTACGATCTGGAAATAACGTTCCATACCAGCTAACATTAAAATCTGCTTAAATAGCTGGGGTGATTGGGGCAAAGCATAAAATTTACCGGGGTTAACCCGGCTGGGAACTAAGTAGTCCCTGGCACCCTCGGGTGTACTTTTGG
This sequence comes from Desulfotomaculum sp., assembly GCF_982386235.1. NCBI lineage: Bacteria > Bacillati > Bacillota > Clostridia > Eubacteriales > Desulfotomaculaceae > Desulfotomaculum > Desulfotomaculum sp. The sequence continues at coordinate 2,950 of NZ_CEVWQM010000011.1, forward strand.
TCAACATGGGAGTTTCAATTTCTAAAAAGCCGTTTTGGTCAAGGAAATCCCGAATACTCTTGGCGGCCCTGTGCCGCAGGATCATCGATCTTTGCATATCTGGACGGCGCAAATCAAGGTAGCGATAGCGCAAACGCAGGTTCTCATCCACATCAATATTATCTTCGATATAAAAGGGTGGTGTTTTGGCCCGGTTTAGCAAACGTAAGGTATGAGCATATACCTCCACTTCCCCGGTGGACATATTCGGGTTAACTGTTCCCTCGGGGCGGCTGTTTACCTTGCCAACCACCGCCAGGACATATTCATTTCTGACCGCCTCGGCCTTTTCAAAGGCTTCCTGGTTAACATCCGGACTAAAAACCACTTGCACAATACCAGAACGGTCCCTTAAATCAACAAAGATTAAACCACCGTGATCCCGGCGTCTCTGTACCCAACCCATTAATACAACTTCTTGACCTTCATGCTGCCTTTGTAACTCACCGCAATATAACGTGCGCTTAAGACCATTCATCGTTTCAGCGGACATCTGTATTTCCTCCAATGCTTCTTTGGTATATGAATTATTTGACTAGCCTTAGCCATTCGCTGGCCCAAGGCCCATCGCCCATGGCTATCTTCTTTCTTGAATAAACGCTACCAAGTCCCCCAGGGCTACTTCCTGTTGTTCGCCAACCCGCATATCCCGTACCACGGCTACGCCGCGGTTGTATTCCTCTTCGCCCAGGATGATTACCAGGCGGGCAGCCAGTTTGCCGGCATATTTCATCTGGGCCTTCAAACTGCGGCCTAGAAAATCCTGCTCGGCTGCAATACCCTGTTGTCTGAGACTCTGTAATAAGCCAAAGGCTTTTTTGGCTACTCCACCGCCGGCAATTGCTATAAACACCTGCGGCCCCCGAGCGATAGGGAAGACAATACCCTGACGCTCCGCTGTCAGCAGAATACGCTCCAAACCTAGGGCAAAACCAATACCGGGAGTTGCCGGGCCGCCGCATTCCTCAATTAAGCCATTGTAGCGGCCACCACCTCCGATGGAGCTCTGGGCACCAATATCCCGGGTCATAATTTCAAAGGCCGTGCGGGTGTAATAATCCAACCCCCGGACCAAACGATTATTGACGGTATAGGAAACTCCCACTTCATCTAAGTATCCCTTCACAGCAGCAAAATGATCTGCACAGTCAGGACATAGTACATCCAGTGTTGTGGGGGCATCTTGGCCAAATTCTTGACATTTTTCACTTTTACAGTCCAAAATGCGCAGGGGGTTTCTTTCATAACGCCCCTGACAATTGAGGCAAAGATTTTCTAAATGGGGTTTAAAATATTCCTGTAGTCTTTGTCTTAAAACGGGACGACATGCCGGACAACCAACACTGTTAAGATGCAGTTCCAAATTTTTTAATCCGATGCGTTGATAAATATCCATCGCCATGGCAATTACCTCTGCATCGATGGCAGGATCGTTGGAGCCAAAGACCTCTACGCCGAATTGGTGAAACTGGCGATACCTCCCTGCCTGGGGCCGGTCATAACGAAACATGGGACCGGTATAATATACTTTCACTGGTTGTGGCAAGGCATAAAGCTTGTTCTCCACATAGGCCCTTACAGTGGAGGCAGTACCTTCGGGCCTCAAGGTAATGCTGCGGTCCCCTCGATCGGTAAAAGTATACATTTCCTTTTCCACTATGTCGGTGGTTTCGCCAACCCCTCGGGAAAATAGCTCTGTATGCTCAAATATCGGCGTGCGAATTTCTCCATAGCCGTATTCCCTGCAAACCTGCCCTGTTAGTTGTTCAAGGAACTGCCATTTTTCCACTTCCCCTGGTAAAATGTCATTGGTTCCTCTGGGCCTTGTTATTAGCACTGATGTAAAACCTCCTTGTAACAAGTTAGAAAAGCCTGATCGTATTCGAAAAAAACAAAAACCCGTCCTTGGCATGCCGACGCATGGCCAGGGACGGGTTTATTCCCGTGGTGCCACCCTGATTGAACAAAAAAATGTTCCTCTCAAGTCGACTGTTAACGGTGTCGCTCCGTACCAGCCTAATCGGATATTACCCTTTCGGTGGTCACTCCCGGGTGTTCTTCAGCAATGAGTCCTTATAGAAGAGCTTTCAGTCTAGGGCCCTTCCTCCCTGTGTAAGCTATCTCAATGCCTACTCTCCCGATCATCGATTTCTACACTTATAAACCTGAGAATTATTTTATTCAATTGAAGAAACTTTGTCAATGTTACCGGGTTGAAAGATGGCGAGATGTGTCATAATATTATTAGTTGAGGACAAATCGTTGCCAACTTGTTCCTGCTCACTCGGACATGATATACTAAATTTGAGGTGATTTCCATTATTACGAAAGAATTAGTCGATCGAATCAACGTATTGGCCCGTAAACAAAAGGCCGAAGGTCTAACCCCAGCAGAAAAAGAGGAACAGCATCAGCTACGCCAACAGTACCTGGCTGGAATCCGTGGACAAGTCATAGACCAACTCTCAAGAATTAAATATGTCGAGGATGAAAACAACCCGAACAGCAGCTGTGGCTGTGGCGGACACCACCACAAAGATAATCATAAAAAGGGTGGCTGCGGTTGTGGCAACCATCACGATGACAAAGATCACTTACACTAGAAGAAAACCAAGGGCGGAGGAAAAATGTATAAAACAATACTCTTTGATTTGGATGGCACCTTACTGCCAATGGATTTAGATTCTTTTTTAACTAATTATTTTGGACGGTTGATGAAAGCCTGCTCCCATTTACTCGATCCCCAGCAGTTGCATCAAAATATCTGGGCAGCAACCGAGGCAATGATCCGTGACAACCGTGCCGATAAAACAAATCAGAAGGTTTTTATGGAAGATTTTATGCCCCGGTTTAATCTGCCAGAGGAAGCAATTATGCCTTTGTTTGACCAATTTTACGCCAGTGAGTTTACGGAACTGATCCAGTGTACCAGCCCCACTCCTCTTGCCAGACAGATTTGCCAGGAACTTGTGGCCAAAGGCTATCAGTTGGTACTAGCTACCAATCCGATCTTCCCCGATGCGGCCACCGCCCATCGGATGCGCTGGGCTGGTATCGACGACATTTCCTGGGCCCTGGTAACCACCTATGAACATTGCCATTTTTGCAAACCCAACCCCAATTACTATAAGGAAATTTTGCAGCGGGTCGGTGCCAAAGCGGAAGAAACTCTGATGGTGGGAAACGATGTAAAAGAGGATTTGGTGGCGGGAAAATTAGGCATTGATACTTATTTAGTTAAAGATAACCTAATTGACCACGGTCAAAAAGACTACGAGGCTGATTTCGAGGGTCGACTTGAGGATTTTATGAATTTTGCCAAACAATTACCGAAAGTAAAATAATAAGTTCGTCCTAAGCAACTCCCCGGGTGTAGGCCATGAACCCTAGGGAGTTGCTTTATGAATCAAGCCTTGGGCATTTATCCTATCCCTTTTATCCTTGTACTGTCATTCTATATCCCGAAGAACCCTCCCGGATGGGCTGGGTTCTTCGCTAATAAGAATCTATGCTGTGGCAAAAGGAGTATCCAGCAGTTTTTTAGTTTTTTCCGTAATCTGACCTTTTGCTGCAATTTCTCTGCCTGCATTTTCTACAACAAGCAAGTATTCAGCTACCGCTGCACTTATTTCTTGGGGGGGATCCATTAAATACTTACCACGGGTTACATAAATCTCCCCCAGTGATTCCATTCCCATATTATGTGAAAATCTTTGATACCAATGTGCTAGAACCTCAAAGGTTTCCTTGTTCGGAAAACCACAGGTGGAGATCATCATCAGCTTTGGTGATGGAGGCATTTGCTGCTGTTGGGTAGACACGTCCTTTGGTGTTGCCTTACTGTATGAATATGGGTTAGCTACCATCGTCAATCTATCGATAAACATTTTTAACAGGCTGGTCATATTTTCGCAATACACAGGGGTAGCCAGTATAATAACATTTGCATCTCCCAATTGTGCAATAATCTCAAACATATCGTCTTTAATAACACATTGTCCTGGCTTTTCTGCAAACCAACAGGTCGTGCAACCCGTACAGGGATGAATGCTTTTTTCTGTTAAGAAAACATTTGTAGTTTGCGCTCCTGCTTCCTCCGCACCCTTTAATAGTGAACTTACAATCACATTTGTATTGCCTTTTCTACCCTTCGGACTTCCATTTATGACAACAATTTTCATCTTTTCATCCCCTAAAAAAGGCCATGCCTTCCTTGGCCAATTTTTCTTCCCAGATCATTTTTAGCAGAGTCAAATCATCTTTATAATCTGTTTTTGTTTCATCTTTATCATATTCAAGGTTTTCCAGAACCTCGATGGTAAAGGCATCTTCACCAAGATCCTGCCAGGCCCTTTGTAATTCTCGGTTACGGTGAGAACCATTCCTTAATTGAAATCCGGCACTGTTAATCTTGCCCTTCAAATTTGGCGTTTCTTCAATAAGACATTGCTTACCATCCTTTAATCGAATAATGACCACACCCATCGGGGGTTTCATTTGCTTGTATTGTTCCTTTAATTCCTTTTTTCTTTCCATCAACTATCACCTTGTATTTTATTTTCCAATATCCCATTTCTTTTAATATTCTAGACAGTGTTTTTAAACGCTCACCGATAAGCTCGTCATCATCACTGAGAGCCTGGCTAAATAATTTAATATCTTGATCAATTTTTTCATTGTCGGTACAAACTGCTACGGTCATGGCATCCCCCTGTAAACCGACTCTATCGATGACGGGTTTTTCAGGATCATATAATTTTTCATAGCGGTAGGACTCACGGAAATGAAGCTTTGCCCCGCAAACCGTTTCCTAAGTCAACGGGAGTGTTGCAATAACAACACGCCCGTTAACTTAGCTATTTTTATAGGATTAGAGAGGTTAATTGATCAGTCGCGTGATGCTCTTCTTCTTCCAGGACCAGTGGTAATAGGCATATTGCAAAACTAAACTAACCAGGAATGCTGCGGGATAACCGACCCAAATGCCTTGGATGCCAAGGGTCGTAAAGGTGGACAAATAATAGGCAACTGGAACTTCGACACACCAGATTGAAGCAATACTAAACAGTGTGGGCCACAGGACCGTCCCACTGGCCCGCATGGTGGCGGTAATAATCTGAGCGTGGCCAAAAATCAAGTAGCTCCACAGGGTGATCATGAGGAGACTATGGGCAATCTGCAGAGTGTTCTCATCGGTTAGGAACCAGGATAAAATATTTTGGGAAAATAGATAAATCAATACAATAATAACGCCACCGATAACATAATTGAGCAAAATCCCTGCGCGAATCACGTCTTTGAGGCGATTAAGCTGATTGGCCCCGATGGATTGCGAGGCGAATATGGAGACGGCTATACCCAGACTGACCGCTGGCATCTGTACATAACTGACAACCTGGTTTACAGCACCATAGGCTGCTGTGGCATCCGAACCAAATCGGTTGACAAATGTAATAACAGCAATTTCAGCAAGTGATACCAAGATCATGTTGATACTAGATGGAATGCCCAGGCGCAACAACAATTTTAATATACTAAAGTCAATCCGCAGGTGCTGCCTTACGGAGGCATCAAATTGCAATGGGTGGTTGACTTTACCAAGGTATATGACCATCAAAATAAAGGTAACAACCGTCGATATCACGGATGCGTAGGCTGCCCCATAGAGGCCAAACTTGGGCACACCTAACCAGCCAAAAACCAAAATCGGCAACAAGATCAGGTTTAGTACCGTGCTAACTACCAGGGTATAGAAGGGCGTTTTAGAATCTCCTGTACCGCGCAAAAAGGTAGTGTAAGCAAAATATAAAAACATGACTGGCATAGACCAAAACAAGATCCGGGCATAATGGACACTGCTGTCAATGATATTGGACGGAGTTCCCAGCAAACTCAGGATATCCCTGGTGAATATGCCGGTGCATAAAGAAAGGACGAGGCCCAAAAGAAAAGTGAAGGAAAGTGTCGTCCCGACGATTACCTTCATCTTTTCCTCATTCCGTGCACCATAGGCCTGACCAATTAAAATTGAGCTGCCCGCCCCAATACCAATGACAAAAGACATTAACAAAAAGAAGAGCGGAAAGAAGGCTGAAATAGCGGCCAAAGCGTTAACCCCAAGCCACCTGCCGACAACAATGCTGCCAGCCAGTTGGCCCACCGATTGTAATATATTACTAAGGATTAGTGGTACGAGAAAAATAAGCATTGAGTGCCATACCGGTTGACCGCCAAAATTTTGTTTGTGGTGGGAAAGGGCTGCTTCCCCGTCTGTTTCCGGCGGTTTCTCAATGATTGCTGGCGATTTATCCATTGTTGTAAAATAACTCCCTTTATTAAATAAACTTATTTTTTATAAAACGCCATACCTGCTTGGGTCAATTTATCTTCCCAAATCATTTTCAGTAAAGCTAATTCCTCTGTGTAATCGGTTTTCGTTTCATCCTTGTCATATTCAAGGTTTTCCAGTACCTCAAGGGTAAAGGCCCCTTCGCCCAGATCCTGCCAGGCCCTTTGTAATTCCCGGTTGCGGTGGGAACCATTTTTTAATTGAAAGGTGGTACTGTTTATTTTGCCTTTTAAATTTGGCGTTGCCTCAAGATAACATTTATTATTGGCATGACAACGAATAATGATAATCCCCATGGGTGGTTTCATTTGCCGATATTGTTCTTTCAATTCCTTTTTTCTGTCCATTCAATTACACCTTGCTTTCTAATATCCCATTTCTTTTAATATTCTAGATAGTGTTTTTAAACGCTCACCGATAAGCTCGTCATCATCACTGAGAGCCTGGCTAAATAATTTAATATCTTCATCAATTTTTTCATTGTCGGTACAAACTGCCACGGTCATGGCATCCCCCTGTAAACCGACTCTATCGATGACGGGTTTTTCAGAATCATATAATTTTTCATAGCGGTAGGATTCACGGAAATGAAGCTTTGCCCTACAAACCAGAATTGCCAGATCAAGGACCCGGTGCAAAGGTAATTCCTCCGATTGTCTGGACCATTTTCCTCCGGTATGCCGCCATACCTTAGCAGAAATATCAACCTTGCCGCGGTCATTCCACTGGGCTAACCCTAGGGAAAGTCCCTTGGCATCGGTGTTATAGGCATATCTGCCATCAACGTTTTCATAATTGTCAGATACGATGACGGGTTTATGTTTTAGATTCGTTGGTATTTTCATTTTTTCCCTCCATTTTCATTTTACTAAACTAGTTAATTAGTGTTTTACTAAATTACTGATTTATAATAATACTTTTCATGCCTAATGTCAATATATCAAGATAATAAAGATTGACGGGTGCCGGCCCATTATGTTAATATCAATTTCAACAGAATAATTCAAAAACGATGATGGAGAAAAGTAGATCAATTCCAACCTTACAGGGAGAAGAAGTCGAGACTGGAAGCTTCTTTATGGCATGGTTGATTGAAGTTCCCTCCGGAGTTGCTGTTCTGAATTTTCAGTAGGGACAGACGGGTTTTCCGCCGTTATCAAGGAAGAGGTATCGGATGAACAGTCCCGTACCGGTAAAAGTGGCCAACGCAATTAGGATGGTACCGCGGATAATGATTCTCCGTCCCTTGAGGATAGGAGGTCTTTTTTATTTTACCGGCAACCTGTTTTTCCCGTACCTAATTGAGGTGGGCTTTGTTAGCCAATTTGGGTGGTAACGCGGATATAACTCTCCGTCCCTTTGTCGGGATGGGGAGTTTTTTTATTTTAAAAACAGGAGGTTAAAAAATGATTGTAACACTTAAGGGAAATAATCCAGATCCAAAAAAAGTTGAACTTCTTACTACTTGGCTGGAAGGCTTGGCTATCCGTACACATTTTATCGTTGGCCAGCACCAGACCGTCATCGGTCTGATTGGTGATACCAGTGTTGTTGATATTGATCTGATCAATTCGCTGGACATCGTGCAAAATGTTCAGCGAATTCAAGAACCCTATAAAAAAGCAAACCGCAAGTTTCACACCGATGACACAGTCATTGATATAAATGGCATTAAACTAGGAGGAGGTAACTTTCAAATCATTGCCGGCCCCTGCTCTGTTGAATCCCGTGAACAAATTTGTTCAATTGCCCAAAGCGTTAAAGCGGCCGGAGCAACCATGCTGCGCGGCGGTGCATTTAAGCCCCGTACCTCACCATACTCTTTCCAAGGAATGCAGGCCGAGGGAATTGAACTCTTGCTTGAAGCAAAAAGACTAACGGGTCTGCCCATTGTGTCAGAACTTATGAACATCTCACACTTACCGCTATTTGAGGAGGTAGATGTGATTCAGGTCGGTGCCAGAAACATGCAAAATTTCGAACTGCTGAAGGAGCTTGGCATGATCAAAAAGCCAATCTTACTTAAGCGGGGTTTAGCCAATACCTTGGAAGAGCTGCTGATGAGTGTGGAGTACATTATGGCGGGCGGCAATGAAAATGTTATTTTATGTGAAAGAGGTATTCGCACCTTTGAAACAGCAACTAGAAATACCCTTGATATATCAGCGATTCCTATACTGCACAATAAGACACATTTACCTGTCATTGTTGATCCAAGTCATGCCGCAGGGATCTCCAGTCTGGTCAGACCTCTTTCAATGGCTGCCATCGCCGCCGGAGCAGATGGATTAATAATTGAGGTTCATAACGATCCGAGTCAAGCTCTTTGTGATGGACCACAATCCCTAACCCCTGAGGCCTTCGATCATTTGGCCGGTGATGCACACAATGTTTTACAGTTGATGAGGGGATTTAAGCAATAAACCGTTATGGCCGGTCTTGATCTAATTGGGCCCATGTCGTTTCAAATAACGATGTTGGGAGCAAACTAACACCGAAGCACCGCTGGAAAAATAAGCAAGGAGTCCAGGGTAAATTGAAGAAACGGGGATTTTCTATGAAGCTAGTTACCGTTAACGCATCTAAGAGCTATGAAATCATCATTGAACAGGGAATTTTGGCTAAGGCAGGTCAGGAGACAGCCAAAAGAATCTCCGCTTGCACTGCTGCAATTGTCACCGATAATCTTGTAGATTCACTTTACGCAGATGTGGTCTGTAAATCTTTACAAGAAAACGGCTTTTCTGTTTGTAAATTTGTCTTTACTCATGGAGAAGGTTCCAAAAACCTTACCGTCTTCGGTCAAATTCTTGAATTTTTTGTCCAAAAACAATTGACTAAATCAGACCTTGTGGTGGCTTTGGGAGGTGGGGTGACCGGAGATATAGCCGGCTTTGCCGCTTCTGTTTATTTGCGCGGCATACGGTTTATGCAAATTCCTACCACCTATTTGGCAGCCATTGACTCATCGGTTGGGGGTAAAACAGCCATCGACCTGGCTTTAGGGAAAAATCTTGCCGGTACATTTTATCAACCCAGCCTGGTGCTTTGCGACCCTGACAGTTTTGCCACTTTACCGGAAAAAGTTTTTGCCGACGGCACAGCCGAGGCTATCAAATACGGCGTTTTAGCGGCTCCTAAGCTGTTTGACAAACTGGCCCAGGGCCAGGCACAGCTTGACCTGGTAAACATTATTGAACAATGTGTAAAGATTAAGCGTGATTTGGTAATGAGGGATGAATTTGATAATGGTGATCGCCAATTGCTTAATTTCGGACACACCATCGGTCACGCTATTGAGCATTGCAGCGGCTATCGAATCACCCATGGCCATGCTGTTGCAATGGGCATGGTGATCATTAGTAAAGCAGCTTGGCACTTGGGACTTTCAGCCCAAGACTGTTCTGAACCGATTAAAGCAGCGTTGTTAGCAAATAACCTGCCGTTTTCGTCCCCTTTTACCGCTGAGCAGCTGGCACTGGCAGCCCTCCTTGATAAAAAGCGCCGCCGGGACAATATTACACTGGTTATTCCCATAAAAATAGGGCAATGTGTCCTACATAAAATACCGCTTTCTTCTCTGTATTATTTCATTAATCAAGGAATTCTTGAGGAGGCATAACATGGATCTTCGTATCACACCAACAGACTTAAAGGGTAGGGTTGCAGTAACTCCCTCCAAATCAGACGCCCATCGCATATTGATTTCGGCTGCTCTGGCAAATCAGCCGACCCTTGTCAAGCTTAGTTCCTACTCCAAGGATATCCATGTAACAATGAACTGTCTAAGGTCCCTGGGAGCAAAGATAGATGCTGATGCACCCGACCTTTTGCACATTACACCCCTTTGGCCCAACCGGGTTGGGGCCGCGGATCTTGATTGCGGTGAAAGTGGCTCAACCTTCCGTTTCCTGCTTCCACTGGCGGCAGCACTGGGTGTAACTGCCACTTTCACTGGACATGGCAGACTGCCGGAACGCCCAATTCAACAACTTATTGACCAGCTCCAAAGTCACGGTTGTCAATTTGATCAGACCAAGCTTCCCTTCACCGTTCAGGGGAAAATAACCGGAGGGCATTATACTTTGCCCGGTGATGTCAGTTCACAGTTTATCTCCGGCTTGCTGTTCGCATTGCCGCTGCTAGCAAAAGACAGCCTTATTGTTCTCACCTCGCAGTTGGAATCAAAGGGATATGCCAAAATGACAATGTCGACTCTAAAAAAGTTTGGAGTTGAGGTCGAAGAACTTGCCGCTGGATATCACATCAAAGGCAGACAAAAATATCTCTCACCACAACAACTTCGTGTTGAGGGTGACTGGTCCAACGCTGCTTTTTGGATCTGCGCAGGGGCCCTGCAGGGTAGTGAGATCCTCTGCAGCGGCCTTAACCAAGCATCCGTTCAAGGTGATAAAGAGATCATCAACCTACTAAAGGGTTTTGCTGCCAACGTTTCTTTACTAAAAGACACCGCCCACTCCATTGGCAAAACCCTACGGGGCCAATGCATTGACGCTGCTGAAATTCCCGATTTGATCCCCATTATTTCAGTGGTCGCTGCAGCGGCCCAGGGGACAACAGAAATATATAATGCCAAACGACTACGGATCAAAGAAAGTGATCGCCTGGCAGCAATGGCTGAAAATCTAGTACGGCTTGGCGCAGATGTTACCGAAAAGGAGGACGGACTGATCATCCGTGGCGGCAAACCCCTCCGGGGTGGCAGTGTCAATGGTTTTGGCGACCACAGAATCGTCATGTCAATGGCTATCGCCGCCAAACTTTGTCAAAGGGAACTGATCATTACAGGTGCAGAGGCAGTTGAAAAATCCTACCCGCAATTCTTTGATCACTATAAAATGCTCGGAGGAATCGTCGATGTCATTTAATTTTGGAACCAATGTGAGGATTTCGGTATTTGGACAATCACATTCTGAGGCCATAGGCGTTGTGCTGGACGGCTTACCGCCAGGTGAAGAAATAGACCTGGCACGGGTACAAAGCTTTATGTTACGCCGTGCACCCGGCCAAAATACATTTTCAACCGCACGACGGGAACCTGACAGAGTAAAAGTCATCAGTGGTCTCTTAGCCGGTAAGACCTGTGGCTCCCCCCTTTGTGCCATCATTGAAAATACGGATTGTAAATCAGCCGATTATGCAAATATCTTCGATGTCCCCCGGCCCTCCCATGCCGATTATTGCGCCTATATGAAGTATGAGGGAGCCAATGACATCCGTGGCGGGGGCCATTTTTCCGGACGTCTAACCGCTCCCCTCTGCTTTGCAGGTGCCCTTTGCCTGCAGATTTTAGAGCGTCGCGGCATCTTTATTGGGGCACATATTCAATCAATCGGCGAAATAGCAGATAAATCCTTCGACCCTGTGTTGGTTGAGGCAGCGGAGCTGACAGCCGTTGCAAATAAGCACCTTGCCGTGCTTGACGATACCATTGGCCAACAGATGCTTGAACAAATCGAGCTTGTCAAAGGCCAGGCTGATTCCATTGGCGGCGTCATTGAATGCTGCGCTGTGGGTGTTCCCGTCGGGCTTGGCGAACCGATATTCTGCGGCCTGGAAAATAAACTGGCTGCTGCTGTTTTCGCAATTCCCGCTGTCAAAGGAGTGGAATTCGGCACTGGCTTTGCCTCTTCTAAACTACGGGGTTCACAAAATAATGACGCGTTTTACTATGATGACAATGGTCTGGTAAAAACAAGGACCAATCATCATGGCGGTATTTTAGGGGGCATTGCCTCCGGGATGCCTATCCTTATGCGCATTGCCTTTAAACCAACACCGTCTATTGGTCTGCAGCAAAGCTCCATTTGTCTCTCCCAAAAAACCAATACGACGATTTCTATCAAAGGAAGACATGATCCCTGTATCGTGCCGCGGGCAGTTCCCTGTGTCGAGGCGGCCATGGCCATAACTTTGCTTGACCTATTAATATAGATAAGGAGACAAAACAATGAATTTAAACGAACTAAGAAAAGACATCCATGAAATCGATGTACAATTAATCCAATTGTTTATAAAACGGATGAACCTGGCGGCGGAAATTGCCAAGTATAAAATCGAAAATAATCTGCCTGTTTTAGATCATGCCAGAGAACGAGAGGTATTAAACCTCGTTGCCGAACTTGCCGGAGAAAAAATGGAATCCTATTCTAAGAGGCTGTTTAACACCCTGTTCGACCTGAGCAGAGCCTATCAAAATCAGCTTTTCGCCAATAAATGTCAACTTGCAGAGCAAATTAATACAGCAACCTGTGAGATGACAAAGCACTTTCCATTAAAAGCAAGTGTTGCTTGCCAGGGTACCGAGGGTTCTTATTCACAACAAGCCTGTGATAAACTTTTTTCATCGCCAAGGCTGGCATTTTTTAAAGATTTTGAATCTGTTTTTCAGGCAGTTGAAAAAGGTTTGTGTGAATACGGTATTTTACCGGTTGAAAATAGTTTAACAGGTACGGTTTTACCGATATATGACCTCATGGAAAAATATAAGTTCTATATTGTGCGCAGTACTAGACTAAAAATAAATCATACTCTCCTGGCCAAGAAAGGCGTTGCTTTAGCTGATATTAGAGAAATAATTTCCCAAGAACAGGCAATCAAGCAATGCAGCCAATTTATCAGCAACCATCCACAAATAAAGGTCACACTATTTAGCAACACCGCAGCAGCGGCAAAGTATGTAGCCGATTCTGGTCGAACCGATCTTGCAGCAATATCCTCGGAAACCTGTGCACAACTATATAATCTTGACATTTTAACCGACAATATTCAAAACAGGGAAAATAATTACACCCGTTTTATCTGTATCTCAAAGGATCTGAAAATCTATCCCGGGGCAAATAAAATTAGCCTGATACTTTCCCTTGAGCATAAGCCCGGATCACTTGGTACCTTGCTTGGAAAGTTCTCCTCACTGGGTTTCAACCTGACCAAGCTGGAAAGCCGCCCCATCACCGGAAAGGATTTCGAATTCATGTTTTACTTTGATTTTGAGGCTCCTATCTATTCAACTGAAACGGTAAATTTACTTTGCGAATTGGTAGGCAGTCATGATAAATTTATTTTTTTGGGGAGTTACAGCGAAAATTACTAGGGGAGAATTAACGACTCCTATCATCCATGGATAGTTTCCTTTGTAAGACTCATGGGCAAACTTCTGTACTAGGAAGCCTCTGACCATTGACATTGACGTTACGTAAACCTGTATAGTTGTCTTGTCAGGAGGTGATGACATGGAATACACCATACAAAAGCTAGGTCAACTGGCAGGTATCAGTACTCGTACACTGCGGTATTATGATGAGATTGACCTTCTTAAGCCGGCAAGAGTCAACTCTTCGGGTTATCGTATCTATGGCCAGGCTGAGGTAAACAGGTTGCAGCAGATTCTTTTCTACCGGGAACTTGGAGTAAATTTGGAAAGCATTAAAGATATTTTAACTTCGCCTTCCTTTGATGAAGTGCAGGCTCTAAGGGACCACCGTGAGAAGCTTATCGAAAAAAGAGTGCAATTAGATCTATTGATTGCCAATGTTGATAAAACAATTGCCTTAACTGAGGGGAGAACTACCATGGGTGATAAGGAAAAATTTGCAGGCTTTAAGCAAAAATTAGTTGATGATAATGAAAGGAAGTATGGCCAGGAAATCCGAGCCAAATATGGCGATGAGGTTGTTGACAAGTCAAATGCCCAGGTGATGGGTATGTCACAGGCAGCATATGAGGAGGTTACCAGATTAGAAAAAGAATTTTTCGCTACACTTCATGCTGCCATGAAAACCAATGATCCAGCCGGGGAGCTGGCTCAAAAGGCAGCCTACTTGCACCGGCAATGGTTAAGCTATTTTTGGCCTAGCTATACCAAAGAAGCCCATGCCGGGGTCGCCCAGATGTATGTAGATGACCCAAGATTTACTGCTTACTATGATAAGCAGCAACCGGATACAGCAGTATTTTTAAGGGATGCCGTATTAATCTATACTGGTGTGAAGGCATAGTATTTTCAACCAGGATGGGGACCTTTCCATAAGCCCGTAGCAAGGTACGGCCTAAAAGCATGTCCCCGCTTGCGTTACCGTAAATTTTTGAGAATAGCAGGCCTGCTATCCTCAAAAATAAAAGAACCACTAATTTTCTATAAAATAAACAGAAAAGGGTGTCAAGTGGTCTTGAACCGTCCACTTGACACCCTTTTATCCCTTAAATTACATGATAGCGTTTGAGTAAATCTTCAATTACCGTTCCTGAAATCTTTTTCAAAGCCCTCTTTTCCAGCAGGTTTATGATAAATGGCATCTTCCTATCGATAAGTTTTTTGCCGTCCATCATCTTTGAAGTGGCGTCCAGCAGTACCCGAATATCGTAACAAGAAGCAAAAACCTCCGGTACGCCACGATCTACGTCCAGTAAGGTGTAAACAGCCTCCATTGCTGTTCTTACTGAATATTCGGTGGTGAATACCGTATCCCTTACTGTGTCGGCAAACTGCCCGATAAAGGCAAAGTTTACACAACCATCGGGAACAACCTTGGGTCGATCACCCTTGGCCCTGGGCATAAAGAATGCCGTGATATATGGCATCATACATGGAATACAGCGAGCGGATTTGGCCATGTCAGGGATTTCAGACTGGGGCACTCCCAGGTGGTATAACCATTCCTCTGTAATCTCCCTGCCGGTACACTCCCTCATCGGCTTTTTAATATAATTGCCGGGAACATCGGTGAATAAGCCATATAGCCAGACTACCAGTTGGTCTTTGGGCTGCGCTTTAAAATGCGGCTGGCGATTTAAGGTATAACTCATCAGCCAGTTTGAGTCTTTTACAGAAACAATCCCGCCTGTAACTACCTTGCCGCTAAAGGGATCCCTTTGGCAAACCTTCTCAATATATGGTGGAATTCTGTTATCAAGGGTGGTAATCGTAGCGGACTCCCAATTTGTTAATTTTGTATTGGTGCAGAATTTATCAGGCTGACCAAAGGATGGATCCTGCTTGGCAATGTTTCTCCATAGTTCCCAGCAGCCTCCCACAGCATCATTAAATGCCGGAGCATGATGATCATCACCCAAGGTAGAGTTTTCTGTGCAACTGCCGTTAGTAACAAAGACTAAATCATTTTCTGTGAGGTCGATGTATTCTGCCTTGCCACCACGCTGATAAACAATTTTAGTGGCAACCTTTTTGTCCTTCTGAATAGCAAAAATAACATTGGTTACCTTGGTATCATATTGAATCTGCACGCCATGCGCATCCAGATATTTTATCATCGGCAGAATGAGTGACTCATACTGATTGTACTTGGTAAATTTTAAAGCCGAAAAATCAGGCAAACCTCCAATATGGTGAATAAATCTTTGAATATATAGTTTCATTTCCAAGGCACTATGCCAATCCTCAAAGGCAAACATGGTTCTCCAATATAACCAGAAGTTAGAAGTGAAGAATTCCTCTGTAAATACATCTGTAATCTTTTTATCATCTAAATCTTCATCACGGGTAAAGAATAGCTTTACCATTTCCATTGCTGCCTTATCACTTAGCTTGAATTTTCCATCTGTGTGGGCATCCTGACCGTTATTTACGGTTGCTCTCATCCGTGAATAGTTGGGATCCTTTTTATTCAACCAATAAAACTCATCCAAAACAGAGGCACCTTCTATTTCAAGTGAAGGAATGGAATGAAATAAATCCCATAGGCACTCAAAATGGTTTTCCATTTCACGACCGCCTCGAATAATAAATCCCTTTTCATTATCGTGTATGCCATCACAGGCCCCGCCGGCTATACCCATTTCTTCCAAAATGTGAATGCGCTCACCCTTCATCTGGCCATCCCGGATCAAAAAACATGCTGCTGCAAGGGAGGCTAAACCAGCTCCAACCAGATATGCGGATTTTTCATCTACACCCACTGGTTTTTGAGGACGAGCAAATGCTTCATAATTCCCATTGCTATAGTACATTGCGGCTACCTCCTGATTAAATTTTAAATTCTATCTTGCATTTACATCATAGAAAATATTTGAAAGGCTCACAATAAACAATATCAGCCCTGTGTCGAAACTTTCAACACAAGGCTGATATTGTAAAAAAACTATACAACAGCTTCTGTTTGTTTAAATGTGACGCTTGGCTCCAAATTTCTTCAGTGCCCCAGTAATATCTCCATGCATAAGGGTGCTTAATCGGTCAATAATAGCGGCTGGTTCTTCCTTCATCCCCGTGCCAATCCATTCCAGCATAAGTCCCACAAAGGCATATTTATAAAAATGTGCGATAAACGACTTATCCTCGTTCCTCACAGCCATACCAGATGCCTTTTCTTCCACCACCCCAATTAAAAGCGCATATACTTCTTTATAAAGGTAGTATTCCAGGTGTTCTCTACTAATGGAATGATACGTGTTCATTACAAAGGCTTTGTTTTCCAGTACATATGTGAAAACCTGTAAAAAACCCTGTTGCCATGTATCATAAGTCCTTTTTCCAGCCAGTGCCTTGGCAGCTTCACTTGAATAAATCCATTCAATGAGGTTAAATATGTCCTTAAAATGGTAATAGAATGTCTGCCTGTTCACTTCGCAATCTTCAACGATATCAACGACCGTGATTTTATCAAGGGGTTTTTCCCTTAGTAATTTTTTTAGCGATGCGGCCAGTGCCTTTTTAGTTGTTTGTGCCATAAAAACGCCTCCAACTCGATTACCCTGAAAGCAAGCCTAACTTCCCGTAGCACTTCTTATACTTTTGTCCGCTCCCACCAAAAAATATTCGAATATTTGGGGTCGGCTTGATGAAATACAGTTATGAATTTCTTAAGAAAATCTTTAGAATTTCCACAACAGGCTCTAAAGAAAGTATCTTTATGATTATACCTATCACAAACTAGGGAAGAGTCCTTTTAGGGTAAATAAAAAGAAGGTGACTATGTGACAGAAAAAATACAGATCCTGGTGGTTGATGATGATGCAGAAATTCGTGAGGTTATCCAGGCATTTCTTAGAAATGAAGGTTACCGGGTCTTACAGGTTGAGAACGGTCTCCAGGCCCTTACCATACTAAAACAAAATCCGGTGGATTTAATTATTTTGGATGTTATGATGCCTCACTTGGATGGTATTCAGGCCTGTCTGAAAATACGTCAGATCATGCAGATCCCCATTATCATGCTTTCGGCCAAGGGCGAGGATATGGATAAAATTATGGGTTTAACCTCAGGCGCTGACGATTATATGATCAAACCCTTTAATCCGTTAGAACTGGTGGCGCGGGTCAAAGCACAATTAAGAAGAAACAAATTACTGCATCAGCAAACAGGAGAAAATGCAATTGCAATCGGTGATTTACTGATTCTACCGGACCGTCATGTGGTGAAGCTACGGGAACAGGAAATAGCCTTAACTCCTTTAGAATTTAAAATTCTCCTACTCATGGCAAGTCATCGCGGGCAAGTATTTAGTGCCAAGCAAATCTATGAATCTGTTTGGGGAGAAGAAGCCCTACAATCCGAAAGTACGGTAATGGTACACATCAGAAATATTCGGGATAAAATTGAGGTAAATCCCAGGGAACCCCAATACATCAAAACCGTATGGGGGGTTGGTTATAAAATTGTCTAAACCGCACACCTCTCTACGTCTAAAACTGCTGGCTACTTTCGCCATTTGTTTATTTTTAAGCTTTGTTTTTTTCTATATTCTGGACTACATTACCCGTGATCTCCGGGCGGAATACTACCCAAGCTACGTATCTAGTAAAGCTGTCGTTAATGGCCAGGCAGAGTTGATCCAGAAGAGACTTCCCCATTTGAATGAACATCAGAAGATAGCCTTATTTTTAGAGGAGGTTGGTGACCGGGAGCCGAGGCTAAGGATATATCTTACGGACGTGCACGGAAAGGTCTTGTATCATTCCACCGGCACTTCTGAGAGTACCCTGAACATTCACCGGATACTTTACACCACTCAAAAATCTCTCCAGGAACCTGCCCCCGGTAAACCCTATGCGGTGGTTAAACCCGTAATTTTAAATGGTCTGGACTCATTTTTGGTGGTTGCAGGTACCTTATATGCTGAACCTGGTGTAAATTATAAATTCAATCCCCTGCTGAACAGCACAATTTTTGTAGCTATTTTCCTCCTACTCTTTTACTGGTTTACCCGAAATAAAATACGGCAAATACAGGCCATCAATAATAGTTTACAGGAAGTGGCAAATGGTAATCTACAGGTACGTTTACCCTTATCCAGTCAGGACGAACTTGGCAATCTGTCGCACAATATTAACTTTATGGCTCAACAGCTACAGGAAAAAATAGCTCGGGAAAAAGCAGTTGAAAAGTCTAAGCTCGATTTGATCACCAATATTTCTCATGATTTACGAACACCACTGACCAGTATTATTGGATATTTAACACTGCTTAAAGAAAAAAACTATCAAGATTCAGGCGAACTAGAGCATTTTATTGCCAGTGGCCACAACAAGGCCAACCAGCTAAAAAAATTAATCGATGATCTATTTGAGTACACCCGTCTTAGCGATGGTAATATTAATCTGGACAAACAATCCATTGATTTGCGGGAAATGCTGGAACAAATGGTGGTAGAGTTTGATCCCCTGGCCGACCAACAAGGCATTTTGATCCAGTGTGAAATAGGCAAAGACCCTGTACAAGCAGCTGTTGACCCTGACAAGCTAGCCCGCACTTTGGATAATTTACTGATTAACGCATTAAAATTTAGTGTTAAGCCAGGAGCAATCAGGATAACGCTAAAAACGGATGGCAAATGGGTATTTATAGCGGTGGCTAATAAAGGTCTGGCCATGACCAAAGAACAAGAAGGCGAAGTATTTGAACGCTTTTTTAATATCAATAGCACACTGGACAGTGGAGCAATGCCCAGCAGCACCGGTTTAGGCTTGTCCATTGCTAAAAATATAGTGGAACTGCACAATGGCAAAATCTGGCTGGCGCGTAAAGATAATTATTATGAGTTTATCATTAAACTACCCCTTTAGCCGCATTACCAGATCACAAGAAGGAGAATTCAAATGCTAAATGAACCAATCTTAAAGCTATCAAAACTGAGTAAACAATATCATGATCAATGGGCCGTCAAGGATTTAACCCTGACCGTGCATAGGGGGGAAATCTATGGTTTTCTGGGGCGAAACGGCGCTGGTAAAACCACCACCATTCGCATGATCGTGGATTTGATTAAACCCACCCAAGGTGACATTCAACTTTTTGGCTTACCCAAAGCCAAATTCGGCAAAGACCTATTTCGCCGTATTGGCGCAACCATTGAATACCCTGGTTTTTACCCTAATTTAACAGCCAAAGAGAACCTTTATTACAATGCAAAAATGTTTGGGATCAAGGAAACACGAATTAACGAAGTATTAAATTTTATGGGGTTGCGTGAAGCTGCCAACCGGGTTGTCAAAGGCTTTTCCCTGGGTATGAAACAACGGCTTGGTTTGGCCAGGGCCCTTTTGCATAATCCAGATTTCATTATTCTTGATGAACCAACCAACGGTCTGGATCCGGCAGGTATCAAGGAAATTCGGGAAACCATCCAGCGATTAAATCAAGAACAGCATAAGACCATCTTAATATCCAGTCATATCCTGCCGGAAGTGGAGCAAATGGCCACGCGAGTTGGTATTATTCACAAGGGAACTTTGGCCGATGAAATTTCTTTGGAGGAAATACACGCAAAGGGCAAGCGGTATTTGGAACTGAAAGTTAATGACCCCCAGACAGCGATCCAGCTTTTAAAAAATAGATTAGGGATGCAAAAAGTTGACTTACTGAACAACGGCTTTATTCAGGCCTCTGGCCAATTAAACAGGCCTGAACGGGTGAATCGTGTACTAATTGAGTCTGGCATTGAGGTCTCCCATATCACCTTACATCAGGAAACCCTAGAAGATCGCTTTATGCGCATTACCGGGGGTGAAAAATAATGCTTAGCGCCATTGGTTTAGAATTAATGAAATGGAAACGTTCCAAGATATTGCTTTCTGCCGTCATCGCCGCCTTCGTAGCTCCCTTTATTACGCTGGTATCTACCTCCTTAAAGACAAGTAATCTAGGGATTCAGGCAGAGTGGGTAGATATCATCGCCCTTTGTATGCAGGTAAACCATTTGTTTGTATTCCCACTGACCTTCAGCGCCTTGGCCGCTTTCATTTTTGTCCAAGAATACCAAACAGGAGCGGTCATTAATCTGTTCACCTTACCGGTAAGTCGTAAATCGATCATCTTAGCCAAAACCATTACCCTTTTGCTTACCTTAATGGTATTAAACCTGTTATCATACGTTTTAACTATATTTGTTGGCAAAGTTTTCATAGCTGCCAGTCCCTGGGCGGCCTTTGTTCGATTTTTTCCACTGGCTTTAAAGACATGTTTTATGCAGTTTTCTCTAATGCCCATATTTATTTGTATTGGCCTTTGGACCCGACATTTTGTTCCCCCACTGATTACGGCTGGGGCCTTTATCATGATCGATTTCATTTCCCTGGCCATGCCTAGCGTCGGACCGTTTTTATTTCCTGCTTTACCCTATTATGTGATCTTACAAGAAATTGGCTGGTATCCAACTGGCATCCGTGGCATCCCCTATACCTGGGAGTTATTAGTTCCGGTATTTTTCATTTTTTTAATAACCGCCCTGGTCATTTCAGAAAAACAAGATATTTAAGGAAAAATAACCCCCTGCCCTAAAGAAGCAGTGGGTTATTTTGTTAGACTCCCTATTTATGTCCCTTGAGTAGGTCCTTATTTGACCTTAGCTCCTTGGCAGTTGCCAAAAATCTTTCATTAAGCCTGGCCTTTTCTTCCTGCTCCAAGGGTTCATTTAGTTTACCACTTAAAAAGGCCAGTTCACATTCTAAGCGTCTAATATTGTCCGTTAATTGAGTGTAGTCTAGGCCGCTCTCCTCTTTTTCCTTTTGTTCCTTGCATTTAGACAAATAGTACGCATAGTCCCCATCATAACAGTACAATTTTCGGTTCTCTATTTGAAAAATCCGGTTGGCTAATCTCTGGATAAAATACTGATCGTGGGAAACAAAAAGCACCACTCCCTCAAATTCCTCCAATACTTCCTCTATTTTTTCTTTCGATTCAATATCCATGTAGTTTGTCGGTTCATCCAAGACAAGCAAATTGGCACCGGATAAGATCAGTTTGGCAAAGGCAACCCTGCCCCTTTCTCCCATGCTTAGATTGGCTATCTTTTTATAAACAGCATCTCCTCTAAATAGTAAACAAGCCAAAAGCAGCCTGGTTTCCTCAACCGTACTTCCTTCGATTAAAACTTCGTCTAGTATGGTGAACTCACTATGGAGATTGTCAAGTTCCTGGGCAAAATATCCAATTTTCACCGAGGGGTTAACGGTGATGGTACCACGGTAGTCCTGATCTAAATGGCAAATTGTTTTAAGGAGGCTTGTCTTGCCCACACCGTTTTGTCCAATTAGGGCAATCTTGTCTTGCCGCCCAAGGTTAAAGGAAATATCTTGAAAGAGTACCTTATTCCCATAGTTTTTACAAAGCTTCTCCACTTGAACAAGAAACCTAGGAAATTTCTTGCCGATGATACTTTTGTTAATCACCTCAAAGGCAGGGGATAAGGCTTTTTTCGGCTTTTCAATTTTGTCCTTTTCTATTCTGGCAAGTTCCCGTTCCTTTGCCTTTAAAACGCTGGCATGTTTTTTAGCCTTGGATCGATAAAAGTCACTTTGACCCGCTGCTTGATGGGCATTTTTATACCAATTTTTCCTTTGGTGGATCATTTGTTTTAATTGTTGGATCTGGTTCTGCTGCTTTTCATACTCCTTGGTAATACTGACTCGTTCCAATTCCCTTTGCATTTTGTAGGCAGAGTAATTTCCTTCATAGACCTTTAATCCCTGGTCGGTCAAGTGCCAAATCCGGTTGACCACACGCTCAAGAAAAAAACGATCATGGGAAATCACCAGCAGGGGCTGACCGAGGTTTTGCACAAATTCCTCCAGCCAGAGATAGCTATTCATATCGAGATGGTTCGTGGGTTCATCCAGGATCAGTAAATCGAAATCACAAACCATGGCCTTGCCAAGGGCCAATTTTGTTTTTTCCCCACCACTTAAGCTGGCGGCTCTCTGATCCCATCTTTCCTCACCTAAACCTACTTTGTTAAGGGTTTTTTTGACCATGGTCGGATAATCTTTACCATGATTCTGGTCCCTTGAGGCCATCCTGAATATTTCTTCGTAAACAGAAACATTGGCGTTAAACAGGGGGTACTGTTCTACATAAAAAATTCTGCCATAGGCAGGTGACCGTCTAATTTCACCTGCATCAGCGACTTCCTGACCCGCCAAAATCCTGGCCAAGGTTGTTTTCCCCTTACCATTTGCACCAATCAAGCCAATTTTATCTCCACCGTGGATTGCGCCGCAAATATGATCAAATACGGTTTTTCCCTGATAGCCTTTACTAAGATCATTAAAATATAGGTTCATACAATCATCTCCTTGTCACATCGCTCAGCCAAGAGATGATAGAAAAAAACAAAACTGCAGTAAAACACTTATGTGTTATACTGCAGTCAAGCATACAAATAAATAAAGCTGTATAATTATACAAGCTTTAATCTAAAACTCAATTTTACTGTAAGTGTTTTTAAACTATCATCTCTTAAAAAAGTGCAGACTAACTCCTTGCCATCGGTATGCACTTTATAAGAAATTATTAAATTTGATTAGTTTAAAAACACTTTCCTCATTTCACACCTCGTATTTTATTAATATGACTTATTGTACCACATATAAACAGGTGGGAAAAGTGGCTTTCGCTATGAATTAGCGTCATCACCTTGCTATCTAAAGAGGTCGTTATTTCTCGTTACATTTTAGGTAAGTTTATCGTCTAATAAACTAGGGATAAAACTATTTTCGGAGGTAGCAGAAATGAAACGCTTTTTATGTTTGATAACCCTTATTTTGTTTACCCTTTTTTCTGTGCCGGCCGGCTTTGCCAACACTGCCCAGCCAATGTCTGTGTTTGTCAATGGTGCAGCGGTAAAGTTTGATGTGCCGCCTATGGTTCAGGAAAATCGCACCTTGGTTCCCTTTCGTGCTTTAGCCGAAGCCCTTCAGGTGGAGGTTACCTGGGATGGTGCCAGCCAAACCATTCGTGCCAAGGATGCTGTCACCTACATCGTACTGCAGATTGGTAATAAAACTGCCAATCATAACGATTCCGACATTACCCTGGATGTGCCCCCACAAATAATTAATGGGAGAACCTTGATCCCCTTACGTTTCTTTAGTGAGGCCTTTGATTGCCAAGTATCCTGGAATGCTTCAGAAAATACTATCCACATCCTATCTGCCCCAAGGCAAATCCCCTGGAACTTGGACGTGGTTGGTTACTATGCCTTGGGAGACCTGCAAACCAGCAGTTGGACAAATCTATTTGGACAACCCTTTCCTGACCATAGCAGTGCTAATACCGATGTTGTAAATGATGTTGCTCTAGGCTGGTATAGTCTTGATCGTGACGGCAACCTTTTGACGAAAAGTCGTACTGGCTGGCAAAGACCCGAGGACTACGAAAAGGTATTGGCTGCGGCCGACCAATATGATCTAAAAACCCAAATGGTTATACATATGGCCGATGAGGATAACTCCCTAACGGATTTATTAGCTAGCAAATCAGCAACTGAACAGGCGGTGCAAGCTATTGCTGGAGAAGCTGTAAACTATCAAAGTGTAAATCTCGACTTTGAAGGCCTGGGGCTTAGTGAAACAAATGAACAATTAACGCTGGTGCAAAATCGTTTTACCAATTTCGTAGCTTTATTGGCTAAAGAACTAAAAAATAATGGCATAAAACTTTCCCTTTCTCTGCACGCTCCCAACAGTGCCTATAAAGGGTATGACTATGCAAGTCTAGGAAAATTAGCTGACTCCATTATTATCATGGCTTACGATTACGGTTCTAAGCCAGAACCAAAGGAACTCGTTAATGGGGCTGTGCAGGCTGCCCTAAAAGAGGTTCCGGCCGGTAAACTTTATTTAGGGATATCCATTCCCAACGAAACCTCCTCCAGCCTGGTGGACAAACTGAATATTGCCAAACAGCATCGCCTAAAGGGTATTGCCATTTGGCGCCTGGGTCTGGTTACACCGGATATGTGGCAAACATTAAGAGAAAACACCACGGCTTCCTAGAAATCTCAATCCCCTTACTCAGGTAGGGGGATTTTCTTATATCTATCTCATTTTGTATTTATCTAGAAAATATGATAGTAAATGTAAGTAATTTATAGCTTAATTTAAAATTTTAACTATATTCCAAAACTCACGACTAGATAACCTGTGATTTAAAGGTTTGGGTTTTTGTGTACTAGCAACTCATTGTGTTATAATAAGTTGTCAATTTGAGGTGACAGTATAAAAATACAAGGGGGTACTCTATGGATTGTAAAAAAGAGTTGTTAGAAAAATGGTGTGCTACTGAAGAACAATGGAATGATTGGCACTGGCAAATCAGCAACCGGATCACAGGGGTAGATAAACTTTCAGAGTTTGTAAACTTAACTCCGAAGGAAAAGGATGGTATCTCTGCCTGCCTAAGAAAATTCAGAATGGCCATAACCCCTTACTATGCCAGCCTAATTAAATTTGACGATCGCCAATGCCCTGTGAGACTACAAGCTGTACCAAATACCAAGGAGCTAGTCTTTACTAAGGGAGATATGAAAGATCCCCTACATGAAGATGTGGATTCTCCTGTGCCGGGTTTAACTCATCGCTATCCGGACCGAGTTTTGCTGTTGGTTACAGATTGCTGTTCCATGTATTGCCGTCATTGTACACGCCGCCGGATAGCTGGACAAAATGATCGCTCGATGCCCAAGTCTCTATTGGACCTTGCCTTCTCTTATATTCGTAGTAACACCGCCATCAGGGATGTCGTTATCTCTGGCGGAGATCCTTTTACTTTATCCGATGAAAGATTAGAATATATCCTCAAGAAATTACGTGCAATTAAACATGTTGAAATTATCCGTTTCGGTACGCGCACCCCCGTTGTCTTGCCACAGCGAATTACGGAGGAACTATGTAATATGCTGGAAAAATATCACCCCGTTTGGATTAACACACACTTTAACCATCCCCACGAAATAACACCGGAAGCTACAGCCGCTGTTGCCCGCTTAGCCAAAGCCGGTATACCTATAAATAATCAATCTGTTTTACTCCGCGGCATAAATGACCAAACTCACATTATGAAAAAATTGGTGCAAAACCTTTTAAATATTCGTGTTCGACCCTATTACCTCTATCAATGTGATCTTTCGGAAGGCATTGGGCATTTTAGAACTTCGGTTAGCACAGGTATTGAAATGATGGAAAGTTTACGGGGCCATACCTCAGGCCTAGCCGTTCCCACTTATGTTATTGATGCTCCCGGTGGTGGAGGTAAAATTCCCATAGGACCAAATTATTTGTTATCCCAGGGTAAAGGGAAAACGGTATTAAGAAATTTTGAGGGAAAAGTATATCTTTATACCGAGCCAGGGGCAGAAGAAGAAAAAAAGAAAACCTCCAAAATAGGTATTGCAGGTTTAATGCAAAGCGGTAGAATAACCCTAGATACAGAAGAAAAAATGTATGCAGCAGAAGGAAGTAATTAATACATGCCTATCCTTACAATAAACAGACCTGAATTTTTTCTGCAGGCTAACTTGGATGAATATAACAGACGTATTTGGATTCATGATTATAGGGTTAATCATGCAACTGCTTTACATTTCTTTCTCTTGGACTTGGCCAAGGCACAAAACCTTGAAAAAATTATTTTTCCAGTCAAGGAAGCAGATTTACACTTCCTACGGGGTGAAGAATTTCGCTTGGAAGGAGTAATAAAAGGCTATTTTCAAGGTGCCGACGCATATTTTTTAACATTCTATCTTTCGGAGAAACGCTGTCGTTCCGGTTCCCTTCTTCAGGAAAAGCAACTGTTGGAAAAGATCCTGGGGCAACCTAGGGAGTATCAATCGGTCCTACCAAAGGGGTTTTCACTAAAGCTTGCAACGGGTGAACATACTAAAGATATGGCCGAATTGTTTAATACCGTATTTAGCAGCTACCCTACCCCGGTCTATGACCCAAGTTATCTGAGAGAAGCAATTCAAAAAGGTGACATCTATGTGGTTTGCTATGAAGGTAATACCTTAGTCGGTGTGTCAACTGCGGAAATCGATTGGAACCAAAGGCACGCAGAATTAACCAATTGTGCTACTCATCCAGACTACCGTGGCATGGGTTTAAATACCATCCTATTAAAAAGGTTGGAAGGGAATTGTCAAGCAAAGGGTATCCATTGCCTATTTAGCCTATCCCGTGCATCTTCCTATGGCATGAACCTGGTTCTTCACCGTCTTGGTTATGAGGTCCAGGGCAGACTGATTAACAACTGCCATATTGCCGGGGATTACGAAAACATGAACATTTGGGTAAAACCTACCCTTAATTCTTATAAATACCTCTATCAAAATGCACTGGCAAAATAGGTCCGTGCAGTTTCCTTTCATATATTTCGATATGAAAGGAAACAATATAATAAGTCAATTTACGGAAAGGGCTGAATTTTGATGGCTAGAAAAAATAAAAAACAACAAGAACTCGTAGTTGCTGCTGGTATGAGTGACTTCCTCGAAAAATCTGCCGCACCTGAACAAATTAAGGAAGGTGAATTTACCAAGGTTACCAGATTATCCTACGATGAAACCCACTAAACCCAAGTATGAGACCCCGGGGCAACCCGGGGTCTCATACTTGGGTGTTTAGCATACTAAGCGGATGGTGGATGGCTATTTTTCCCTAATACATCCTTAATGGCTGGCAGAATTTCTGAGAACTTGTACTGATAATTCATGGCCATCAACCGCTGGGGCAGTACGATTTGACCATTTATTAAAAGTTCTTCGGCCATTTCTCCCAATACCAGCCTTGCCATAAAGGCGGGCAGGCGGGTCCAGGATCTTTTACCCAAGACATCAGCAATCGCTCTGTCCAACTCTTTCATCGTAACAGCATTGGGACTGCATAGGTTATATACCCCTTCCCAGGCTCTCTTCTCCAGTGCCAAAGTAACAACATTTACCACATCATCCCGATGAATCCAGGAACACCACTGCTGACCGCTGCCGATCAAACCGCCAAAACCAAACTTGTAGGGTAAAATCATTTTCTGCAAGGCCCCGCCAGGCCCCAGTACCATTCCCAGCCGTAGCAAGACCACCCTTAGGCCGAATTTTTCCGCTTCCCTTGCTTCTTGTTCCCAGGCTTGACAGACTTCAGCTAGAAATCCTTTACCCCTGGGACTTTCCTCATGAAAAACCTGTTGTAGATGGGTACCATAATACCCCACTGCCGATGCATTGATCAGTTCCCTGGGGTAAGAAAGTCCCTCGCTTTTATTCCTTCCTATACTGTCTACGATTTGTTTCGTTAGTTGTAGACGGCTTGCTAAGATCTGTTTTTTTACTGACTTACTCCAGCGTCCCTGGGATATATTGTGTCCTCCCAGATTAATCACCCCATGAAGTTGCTCAATGAGTTCTTGGGGAAACCTTTCACCCGGGTTAGGAAGCTTGATATAAGCAATACCCTCGCTAGGGGCTTGCTCCTTTCGAGAGGCAATAACAACCGAATAATTCTGTTCGGTAAGATGTCGAACCAAGGCCGAACCCACAAAACCGGTGCCACCGGTAATCAGAATTTTCATTGATCACCCTCCTTGCACTCTCAAATATTTCTTTTAAATATGAATCCCCTGTTGCTTAAGATACTCCTTTAGCTTCACCACCGTACTATGATCATCCGCCTGATTGAGCAAAATAATTTCCCGGATATTAACCAATATGGCTGTTAAAGCAGCCTTATCCCTTTCGTATAAATCAACAATTAACTCCACATCCTCACTGGTTTTACTGCGGGGTAACATAAAATCACCTCCTTGATTCGCTTTTGGCCGCTTACTTTGGGTAAACTGGCTAATCGCGAACGGTATTAAAACAACGCCACAGATAACCGTGGCGTTGTTGTTAAAAGAAAGGATTATGTCTTTTCTCCCGGCCAATGGTTGTAGCTGGGCCATGTCCTGGATAAACCTTTGTATCATCGGGCAGCACAAGCAGCCTATTCTTGATCGATTGAATAAGGATGGCATGACTGCCGCCCGGAAAATCGCTTCTGCCGATGGACTGGGCAAAGAGGGTATCCCCGCTAATCACATTCTTCCCAACGAGGAGACAAATGCCACCGGGGGTGTGTCCGGGAGTGTGAAGTACTTCTAAGGTTAGCTTACCCACCTGAATGGTATCTCCATCCTCCAATAACCTTTCCGCTGGCTGAAAGGACATTTGATAGCCCATCCAGGCTGAGAGATTCTTGGCTGGATTGGTGAGCATCTCCCCATCCTGGGTGTGGATCATCACCTTTGCCCCCGTAATCTCTTTAAGCTCACCCAGGGCACCAATATGGTCCACATGGCCGTGGGTCAGTACAATGGCCTCTGTCTGCAAATTTAGCTTGTTTAATCTTGACTGGATGCGGTCCGCTTCGTCGCCTGGGTCCACTACCACAGCCTTACGGGTTTCTGTACAACCAATAATATAGCAATTCGCCTCCATATTACCCACCGGTAATGTTTCAATGATCACCAATACCATCCCCCATCCTAAAAACTTTTTCGACTATCCAAGAGCAGTGTGACAGGCCCATCGTTGATAATTTCTACAATCATATGTTCCTGAAAAACGCCAGTGGCGGTGGTCAAACCATTGCATACCAGCCTTTGGACAAAGCTTTCATACAGTTCCCTGGCCGCATCTGGTGCTGCTGCCTCGATATAGCTGGGTCTGCGCCCTTTTCTGCAATCGCCGTAGAGGGTAAACTGAGATATGGCCAGCACACTTCCTCCGACATCCTGCAGAGAAAGATTTAATTTTCCCTGTTCATCATTAAAGATTCTTAGCTGACTGATCTTATCTGCCAGGTAGCGGGCATCATCGGCGGTATCCCCCTGCCCTACACCCAGCAAAACCACCAAACCCTGCTCAATTTTGCCAACAACCTCGTTGTTTACTGTCACCGAGCCCCGTTGGACCCGTTGTACCACTGCACGCATGTGCCCAAACCTCCAAATCAAAGCACCGGGCTAACCCGGGGATACCCTACGAACCCCGTAATTATCCTTAACCCTTTTCATCTTATTCATTAAATACTCCAGTTGTTCAGTATTGCGTACCTGAAGGGACAATTCAACCGTGGCCATTTGATCCTTCCTGGAACGGGCATTTACTCTGCTGGCATTGATCTTTAAATCAAGCAGCACATTTAGCACATCATTTAGAAAACCGGCCCTATCCAGCCCTGTAATCTCCAGTTTTACCTGAAAAGGTGATTGAAATTCCTTATCCCAGCCTACTTCGACAATTCGTTCCGGTTCATCATTTTGAATCGGTTGAATATTAATACAGTCATCCCGATGGATGGAAACCCCTCTGCCCCGTGTAATATAACCTACAATGGGATCACCGGGCACAGGGTTACAGCAGTGAGCCAGGCGAATCAGTAAATTATCGACCCCTTTGACACGAATACCCTGGGTTGGTTTGCCCCATTCTGCCGCTTTTGCTTCGGCCTTCTTCATCATTTCTTCTGCCAAGGGACGGCGTTCCTTTTCGGCACGATGTTCATCCCGCAGCTTGGTGACTATCTGACTGGGAATAATCTGTCCATCACCAATGGCGGCATATAACTCATCAACCGAAGCTTGAACCAATTTCTTGGCATATTCCTGCAGTCTTTCCCCCCGCACCAATTCCAGTTCTAACCCCTGTTTACGGGCTTCCCGTTCCAGTGCATCCCGACCGCGGTTAATATTTTCTTCCCGCCGTTCCTTCTTAAACCAGGACCGAATACGGTTTTTAGCCTGGGGAGTTTTTACAATATTGAGCCAATCCCGACTGGGACCGCCGCTGACTTTAGAAGTAATGATCTCAAGAATATTACCATTCTTAAGGCGGTAATCCAACGGGACAATCCTGCCGTTTATTTTAGCACCTACCGTACGATGCCCTACATCCGTGTGAATTCTGTAGGCAAAGTCCAAGGGGACTGCCCCGGCGGGCAGTTCCATAACATCCCCCTTGGGAGTAAAGACAAAAACAGATTGGGAAAATAGGTCTACCTTAAGGTTCTCCATAAACTCCCTGGCATCTCTGGTTTCATGTTGGGCATCCAACATCTGCCGCAGCCAGGCCAGTTTTTTATCAAAATCCTTCTCCTCTTTGGCGTCTTCCTTATACTTCCAATGGGCGGCAATACCGTATTCAGCCACTTTATGCATATCCCAAGTGCGAATTTGAATTTCCACTGGCTCTCCATTAGGCCCAATGACGGTGGTATGCAAAGACTGATACATATTGGACTTGGGCATGGCAATATAGTCTTTAAAGCGACCCGGTATGGGCTTCCAAAGGGTGTGAGCAATACCCAGGGAACCATAGCAATCCTTAACAGAACTTACCAAAACACGTACCGCTTGTACATCAAAAATATCCTTTAATTCCTTTTGCTGATCCACCATCTTTTGATAGATGGAGTATAGATTTTTCGGTCTGCCCTGTATTTCTGCCTTAATATTTACCGCTGAAAGTTTGGCAGCCAATTCCTTAATAACTTCCTGGATGTATTCCTCACGTTTGGCTCTGGATTTGGCAATCTGAATCTTCATCCGTTGGTACTGCTCTGGCTCCAGATAACGAAAGGACAAATCCTCCAGTTCCCATTTAATTCTGTAAATCCCCAGACGGTGTGCCATGGGAGCAAAAAAATGCAGGGTTTCCTTTGCCACTTCCTTTTGCTTTCGCTCGGATTGAAACTGTAAGGTACGTAAATTATGCAGCCGATCAGCTAGCTTAATTAAGATCACTCGGATATCCTTGGCCATGGCCAGAAACATCTTGCGTAGGTTTTCAGCTTGCCGTTCTTCCTTTGTTTGAAACTGCAATTTACCCAGTTTCGTGACCCCATCCACCATGGTGGCGATTTCCGGTCCAAAATCATTCTCAATATCTTCTAGGGTTATACCAGTATCTTCAACAACATCATGCAACAGTCCGGCTGCAACGGTTGGCACATCCAGTTGAAGCTCCGCCAAAATAACGGCAATGGCCAAGGGGTGAACAATATACTCTTCGCCGGAGATTCTTTTTTGACCCCTGTGGGCATTTTCAGCAAAATTATAGGCCCCCCGGAGAAAAGCGATGTCCGCCGAAGGATTATACAGCAATACCTTTTGTTCCAATTCAAACAGTGAAGACATGCTTCACCTCCACACAAAATATAATAATCAGGCCTCGAGCTGCAGTAATGTTACAACGGGGTAGTTCCCGAATTTTTCCCGGGCATTTAGCCCCACTAGCTCAATCAGAAAGGCAATACCTGCCACTTGACCACCGGATTTCTTAATCAATTCCACACCAGCCACCATGGTTCCTCCTGTGGCCAGCACATCATCCACCAGTAAAACTTTTTGGCCCGGTAAAATAGCCCCTTCGTGCACTTCCAAAGAGTCCATGCCGTATTCCAATTGATAACGGTGGGATACTGTTTTACCGGGTAATTTACCAGGTTTTCTTAATAAGACTAAACCCTTGCCCATGGTATAGGCCAGAGGCGCACCCAGAACAAATCCCCTGGCTTCGGGACAAGCAATGATATCCACCTCAAGATCCTGACACAACGCCGCCATGGCATCCACTGCCTGTTTAAAGGCAGCAGGATCGGTTAGTAAGGTTGTAATATCCCTAAAATTTATGCCCGGCTTAGGAAAATCCTTAATCAAGCGAATTTTGCTGGCAAAATCCATCTTCACTCCCCCTATAAGCTGCTGAGAAATAAACCTTTTAATTCCTGCCCGGTTGCTGCTAGATATTGTCTTTGAAAACGCTGACAATCTTCCTTCATTTGATGTGTCCAGTTAAAGGTTGGCGAACTTTCTAAATCTCCTCTAGCCTGCAGGTTTAGTTGATAATGATAAGTATTTCCTTGCTTCTTAAACGTTAACAGTCCCATCTCTTGAAAGGCATTTAGGCAAATTTCCACCGTGTGTATAGATGCCTTGGGATAAAAACTTCTTAGACAACCATAGAGTTCTTCGGCGGTAACCTCACCATGGCCCTGCTGATTTAGCCTTTGGCGAATTAGCTTAAACACCTCTGCCAGAGCATTCCTTTCTGGGGCCAGGGCATAAATTTGTTCTTGGGCCTCTGAAACTTGGTTTTCCCCCCCAAGCAAGGCAACCTTACCGGCGGTTGCACAATAAAGTTGGCACTCTGCTGGTTGATAGGGTAAATAGTATAGGATCACCTGTTCAAAATGAAGCTCCGACAGGTTGCTAAATGCCGTTGCCACCAGAAGACTTATTCTTCCAGAATGGATTAAGGTTTTTAATTGCTCCGCTTCACTGTCGTTTAAGCCCGGGTGATAAACGCCAACATTCCTTTCACCTTCACTAAGAAAGGTTGCTATTTGAATGGCTTGGGCTGTACTTTCTACCACAACCAAACTCGTTTCCTCCGAATTCACTAACTGCACAAGCTGGGCCAATCGATCGGGACAATTCCTGTAATCTAGGATTTGAAAATCTCCCTGTTTGCATGCTACCCTCGTATATTCTTGATACTTAGGTGTTAAGAGCTGCAATAGGCCTAAGGGAATTAAACCCTTGGCAATTTTTTCCTCGGGCAAACACAAGAATTTACTTAATATCGTTTTTAATTCCCTCTCCCCGGTTACCATTTTCTGTACCAAAGGAGGCACTTCACCCGTTTCCTTTAATTCCTTTACTTCTAACTGAACCGAAGAACGGCCATTCCAAACATTAATCGAAGGGACAAAGGCCATATCCACGGTATCATTGGCCGCCAACATTTCACTATAGGAAGCTAGGTTGAAACCAATCCCATCAAAAATGGTTTGCTTCTCCCTTACTCTCATTTTTAGGTGACCACCATTTTTACCTACTTCCCGGCAGTTAACAACCGTAGCCTGACAGCAGCCTAACATCGGCCCCGGATTACAATGTCCCAGGGGAGATAACTGATTAAGTTCCTGAACCGTATCCATCGATAATTCCGTAAGATTAATTAAGGCATCCAAATCAAGGTTGGGGGTTAAATGTTCTTCCGTTAGGGCTTCATCCGCAAACCGATTAACCGCCTCACGAAAATCAGCAATTTTTTCTTCCTGAATGCTAAAGCCAGCGGCCATGGCGTGTCCGCCAAATTGCTCTAAATGATCCTGGCATTTAACCATAGCCTGATACAAATTAAACCCGGCTATACTTCTGGCAGAGCCCTTTCCCCTGCCCGCTTCCAGACTAATCATAAAGGTTGGCCGATAAAAGCGATCCACCAATCTGGAGGCTACAATCCCGATCACACCCGGATGCCAGTTTTCCGAGGCTAGTACCAATACCTTACTCTGGGCCAGCTCCGGGTCTGCTTCCAGTAAAGCCAAGGCCTCTGCTAAGACCTTAGACTCCACCTGCTGTCTCTCTTGGTTGCCCCGATTTAACTCCTCTGCTATGTTATCTGCCATTAAGGAATCTTCTGCCAGCAAAAGCTCTACACCAAGACCCGCATCCCCCATTCTGCCTGCGGCATTTAAACGGGGAGCCAAACCAAAACCCAATTCCCTGGTTCCCAATACCTCTGACCGAATACCACTGACTTTAATTAAAGCCTGTAAACCAGGTCTTTTGCCGCTGCTAATTTGCGGTAAGCCATACTTAACCAGGATACGGTTTTCACCCTGTAACGGAACAATATCTGCCACGGTACCTAAACATACCAAATCTATGTATTTTTCCCAGTCCTGCTGACCAAGTCCAGCCTGTTCAAAAAGCCCTTGGATTAGTTTTAAAGCCACACCTACGCCGGCTAATTCCTTAAAGGGATAGCTGCAATCCTCTCTTTTAGGGTCCAGAACAGCCAAGGCAGCGGGCAATTGCAGCGGTGGTTCATGGTGATCCGTAATAACGATATCCACTCCTAAAGCCTGGGCCACTGCCACCTCTTCTACGCCGCTAATGCCACAATCAACGGTCACTACCAGGCCAATACCCCGTTCAGCGGCTCGTTCCAGGGCTTCTTTATTAAGGCCGTAGCCCTCTTCCAAACGATGGGGAATAAAATACTCCACCTGGCAGCCAAGTCGACGCAGGGCCAGTACCAAAACGGTGGTCCCTGTGATGCCATCCACGTCGTAATCACCATATACCAAAATGGGTTCGCCCTTTTCCCTGGCAGTAAGGATTCGTTCAACAGCCTTTTCCATATCCTGCATGAGCCAGGGACTAAACATTTGATCCAATTCGCTGCCTAGAAAGGCCTTGGCCTGGTCAACAGTATATATTCCTCGGTTAATTAATAACTGAGCAAGGATTTTTGAAATACCTAATTCCATTGAGAGAATTTGTTGCAACGCAGGATTCGGTGTTCTCACGTGCCACTTTTTTTGTCTTCGCATGACAGCCCCCGTAAATTTCAGTAAATTATAGTATAAATTATAAAGCAGTCAACCAGTCAGGTAAAGGAAAAGCATTTCTACCTAAAATTATTAGAGAGATTTTGCTTGCCTGTGACCTTTAGGGCATAACCTAAAGGTCACAGGCAAGCAAGCCTTAGTTTTTCTATCCTAATAATAGCTTTCTATTTCATTGTTTATCATTGTTCGGATGGTGCCGACCAGCGGCATGTTGGTCTGATCGTGCAAAAATAATTTTTTCCTAAACTAACGAATAAATTTGTTGATCTATGTCAATACTCTAATTAGATAACATTAACTAACTGTTAGTAAAGGGGTTGCAAGGCAATGACTGAACTTACCATGTCACAATATTTTAAGGAAGTAAACAACAGACTGCCTGTGGAAGCAGAAAGGGTTATGAGGGCCCTTTTTGATGAAGGCAAAATGAATAAGGAAGAACTTTCCTTAACCTCTAAAGTAAAAAGAGCAGTATTAGATCATGTAGTTATGCAATTATTTGCCCTCGGTCTCGTTGAAGTTACCTCCGAGGGAAAAAGCAAAATTTGCTCCTTAACCAAGCTAGGTGAGGAATACCTAGAGCTTATGCGGGAAGCTATCTAAGTAATTAGAAACACAAATCAGGGAAGCCACTGTGATGAGGCTTCCCTGATTGTCTTTATTAAAGAATTTTATTAAGAAAGGCCTTTGTTCGTTCATGCTTCGCATTGATAAAAATTTCTTCAGGAGTTCCCTGTTCAATCACTTTACCTTCATCAATAAACAAAACCCGGTCTCCCACTTCTCGGGCAAAACCCATCTCGTGTGTGACAACCACCATGGTCATTCCTTCCCGGGCCAAATCCTTCATTACACCCAAAACCTCACCAACCATTTCGGGGTCCAGGGCTGAAGTGGGTTCATCAAATAACATGACCTTTGGCTTCATAGCCAACGCCCTGGCTATGGCTACCCTTTGTTGTTGACCACCGGAAAGTTGGTCCGGATAGGCATCTTCTTTGTCACGTAATCCTACCTTGGCTAGTAAATCCCTGGCTATATCATTGGCTTCTTTTTCTGTCATACCCTTTACTTTCATGGGGGCGATGGTAATATTTTGCAGGGCTGTTTTATGGGGAAACAAATTAAACCTTTGAAAAACCATCCCCACATTTTGGCGAATTTTATTTATATCTGCACTCTTATCGGTTAAACTGACGTTATCAATGGTAATTTCACCGGAAGTTGGTTCCTC
Source organism: Desulfotomaculum sp. (assembly GCF_982386235.1). NCBI lineage: Bacteria > Bacillati > Bacillota > Clostridia > Eubacteriales > Desulfotomaculaceae > Desulfotomaculum > Desulfotomaculum sp. The sequence goes on from NZ_CEVWQM010000011.1 coordinate 39,223, forward strand.
CAGGAGATTAAGGCAACGCAGGAAGGTACTTTTACCGGAACCGGACGGGCCAATAATCACGACCACTTCCTGTTCTTTGACATGCAAACCAATACCTCGGAGAACCTCAAGTTTGCCAAAATTTTTGGTTACATTTTTAGCTATGATCACCGGTCTTCAGCCTCCTTTCCATGCGGTTGACGAAGAACTCGGATATTAGCAAGGTCATAATAATATAGAAGATAGCCACCAAGAACCAAATCTGAAAGGCTTTATAAGTGGTCGAAATATAGAGCTGACCGCTGCGGGCAAGCTCTGCCAGACCAATGACCGAAACCAGTGAGGTATCTTTCAGCATGGCAATAAATTCATTGCCCAAGGGCGGGATAACCCGTTTAAAGGCCTGGGGCAGAATAATGTAACGCATAGCCTGGACATGGGACATGCCCAAAGATCTGGCTGCTTCCATTTGTCCTTTTTCAATGGATTGGATTCCGGCACGGAATATTTCAGCACAGTATGCACCACTGTTCAAGCTAAGAACAATTACTGCGGACCAAAATTTATCAATGGGGTGCCCAACCACTTGGGGTAGGCCAAAGTAAATTAAGAATAATTGCACTAACAAAGGGGAGCCACGGAAAAATTCTATATAAATCACAGAGGGGATCTTAATCAAAGAAATTCGGCTCATCTTACCTAGCCCAACAAACAAACCAATAATACTGCCAAATAATACAGCCAAAGTAGTTAGCTGGATCGTCATTTTTAGACCTATCATTAATATTGGCAAAGCATCTTGCCAAATCAGTAAAAGATCCATAACATCACCTACCTCTTTCTCCGTTGCATAAATATATGCGTAACAGAATTGTTACGCATACACTATTGTACATGATATCCGGTTGTCCGTCGACCTTTATTTTGGTTCTTCGCCAAACCACTTCTTGTAAATTTCAGCATATTTTCCGTTTTCTTTGATGGCTTTCAAGCCGGCATTTAACTTTTCAACGGTCTCCGTTTTTCCTTTGGGAACTGCGATACCATATTCCTCAGCGGAAAGAATTTCACCGACTAACTTAACTTCCTTATTACCCTGTTGAATAAAATAAGCACTAACTGGATAATCATTTACCACTGCGTCAACAGCACCATTCTTAAGTTCCATCAGGGCTTGGTCTGAGCTGGTGAAATAAGTAATTTTATTTTTATCCGTGATTTTTTCAGCCTGCAGGGCACCAGTGGTACCACTTTGGACAGCAATCTTCTTACCCTTGAGGTCATCAAAGCCTTTAATTTCATTGTTCTTGGCTTGTACAGCAACAATCAGACCAGACTTGTAATAGGGATCTGAAAAATCAACTTCCGCTTTACGTTTTTCTGTAATGGTCATGGCCGAAACAACAGCATCGATTTGGTTGGCCTGCAGAGCAGCAATCAAACCATCAAAACCCATACTGCGGAATTCCATTTCGTAACCAATTTCATCACAAATGGCTTGAATTAGTTCTACATCAAAACCAACATATTTCCCGGTACTGGTATCCGTAAATTCAAAGGGGGCAAAGGTGGCATCTGCCGCTGCAATGAGCTTGGGTTTAGCGGCGACATCCTTAGCAGGTTCTTTATCACTGCCACCACAACCTACAGCAGAAACTGCCAGTGCTAACATTAATGCCAGCAAACCGATAAACTTAATAGACTTTTTCATTATGGTTCCCTCCTAAAATTAGTCCCGCGCAACATTGAATATTTATTTGTTTGTTTTCATAAAAATGTGTTTCTGCATCATTCGTCAAATTCCTTCTTTTTGTTAAGCTTTTTTTATACTATCGGAGCACAAGGAGCACAGGGGGACGGTTCTTTTGTGTTGTTCTATAGAACAACACAAAAGAACCGTCCCCCTGTGCTCCTGGCTGGCCTTTTAAATTAAATTGACAGCTTGATTTTGGAGTGAGAGAATATATTGGAATGTTCCTCTGGAGGCGATTTAATGACAAAAGCACTGCAAATGCAGGCAGATTTAGCTCTATTAGCGGTTAGCTTTGTTTGGGGTGTTACCTTTGTGGTGGTGCAGGATGCCCTTTCTGGTATTGGTCCCTACTATTTCATAGGGATTCGTTTTGCCATAGCCTTTGCTTTTCTGGCTTTAATATATAGCAAGCGTTTCCGAAACATCGATAGAGCGACATTAAAGGCCGGCTCATTTATTGGCGTTTTTTTATTTATGGGTTATGCCTTTCAAACGGTTGGTCTAAAATATACCACTGCTTCTAATGCCGGCTTTATAACTGGTTTGGCCGTGGTTTTAGTACCGCTGTTCACAGCCCTCATCACAAAAAAAATTCCTAGCCTGGTACTTATTTTCGGTGTCACCAGTGCCACTCTGGGGTTGGGATTATTGTCAATAGGAAATAACCTGTCTATCCGTTTTGGCGATATATTGTGCTTTTTCTGCGCCATTTGCTACGCAGCACATATTATCCTGGTAGGAAAATACGCACCCAAACATGACCCAGTATTGTTGGCCATTCTTCAGGTGGGAGTGGTCGCCGTCATCAGTCTTAGCTTTGGACTTGCTCGGGAGACCTTGCCCGCTGAATTTACTCGCCCAGTCTGGACCGGCCTTTTAATTACAGCAATACCAGCAACTGCCCTAGCCTTTTTAATCCAAAACTCCGTTCAGAGATTTACCTCTGCTACCCATACGGCTATTATTTTTATCACGGAACCGGTTTTTGCTGCAGCAACCGACTGGCTTTGGGCCGGAGAGGTATTGTCCCCCCGTCAATGGGTCGGTTGCCTTTTGATTCTGGTCGGTATGCTAATTGCTGAACTTAAGGACAGCCTAACAACAGAAGCCATCCCTAAGGAAGCAAAGGAAATGTAAGGCCCCATTAAAGGGGAGTGTGGCAAATTACTACAAAGTAGTTTGCCACACTCCCTTTTAATGTTCGATTTCAGAACGGTTATGTGTTCTTTTAGAACATTCAGATATGTTCGATTATTGTACCTTGTGTAAAATAGAACAACCATCGGCTTTGCTTTCAGCTAGATGACCTGGCATCATTCTTGCATTATTAGGTTGCTAACAAAACGCTTAAACTTTGACTGAAAGGAGTTTAACCCTATGGCTAACGTTTTTCTAGGGGGATCCCTTGATGAGATTCGAGAAGTTATGAGAGAGGGTCTTCAGCCGAAACACATGATCCGTTGTACATTGCTGGAAGCAATGATTGATGCACGCAATTCGGTTGGTTTAAACCGTCGTTTTAAACCAGTGGTTCTAGTTATAGAACTACCACAAAATTTAAAAATGCATACCCAGGATAATCAGCCCTTTTATAGTTTAAAAAATTTCCGTTCCCATATCAAACGAATTTATTCAGTAAAAATTGATTTTAAAGCGCCAAACCTAGTTAGCGTGTCAGGTACCATCTCCCCTTATGCAATTTTACCTGCAGGGAATCAAAAATTATCCTTTCATAAGGAAGCCTTACGTTAACTACTTGTGACAGCAAAGGGACAGCTCGAAACCACGCTCGAAACCACGAATGATTATAATACACATCATCCTGAGCGATAGCGAAGGATCTTATGGTCTGGCCTTAAGATCCCTCGCTACCACTCAGGATGAAAAAGCATTTTCAGTGATTTCGGACAGTTCATCTGTCTCTTTTTATTTTCTAATTCTTTTCTTCGGGGCCTACCGGACATTCCTCCGCCTGGCAGGCAGCCGCTGAACAACCTCTCGCTAAGGCTTCCTTTGCCTCCTCACAGGGTTCACAATGAATTAAGACCTGCACCCTGGGTAGTTCCCCTTCAATCTCTTCCTCTATATGATCACATAGCTGATGTACGGTACCAATGGGTAGGTGTCGTGGTACAACTAAATGAAGGTCTACATAACGGTAGGGACCAGATTTTCGGGTTCGCAAACCATGATACTCAATGTATTGATCCGAATGCTTGGCCAATACTTCTTTTATTACTTTCTCTTCCTCCGATGGTAAGCTGACATCCAACATCACACCCATGGATTCCCGAATTAAATCAAAGCCTGCCCTTACAATCATCATCCCCACAATGATCCCAACGATTGGGTCCAAGAGGGTAAACCCTGTCAGGTAGATGGCACCCAGTCCGACAAATACTCCCAGGGAGGTATAGACATCTGTTTTTAGGTGCCACCCATCCGCCACGAGGGCCGGCGAATCGGTTTCTTTGCCCACAGCCATCAGTCTTCTGGAAATAACAAAGTTAACTGCCGCAGAAATAACCATAACCGCCGCACCCCAACCCAGCGATTCGATTTCCTGTTCACCCTGCCACAGCTTTGGCACAGCCTGAACAAAAATACCCACGGCTGCTACTATTATTAAGATTGCTTCAATAATACTGGCCAAATTCTCATACTTCCCATGCCCATATTGGTGTTCAGCATCCGCTGGCTTGCCAGATTGCCGTACTGCCATAAAGGCAATTAGGGAGGCAATTAAATCCAACCCGGAGTGAATGGCTTCCGATATAACTCCAATGGAACCCATTCTAAGACCCACCAATAATTTGCCAATCGTCAATAGGGAGTTGGAGAGAATGGCGAGTCGGGCCACCTTTATTTTCTTCTGTTGGATCGCGTCCACGAAAAATCCCCCTTTTAGACTCACGGGGACGGCTCTCTAGGCTCAAAAGAACCGTCCCCGTGAGTCACGAGCTAGCAGCTGATGGCTAAGAAAGGGACTCCATCTTCTAGTTTCAAGATGAAGTCCCACAAATATTCACGATCAACCGGGCAATTGACTCTTCAAGATCGGCTTACGGGCTGCTGTTACTTCATCCAGTCTGCGCACGGGGGTCGTATAGGGTGCGTTTTTCAGGGTATCTGGGTTTTCTCTTGCTTCTTCCAATACCTTGATTAAATTGGCGGCAAACTCATCCAGCGTTTCCTTGCTTTCTGTTTCCGTAGGCTCGATCATGATGGATTCCTCTACAATGAGGGGGAAATATACCGTTGGTGGATGATAACCATAATCCAAAAGTCTCTTGGCAATATCCAGAGTTCTAATCCCCCGCTCCTTCATATCCGCCGGAGGTACAGCCACAAACTCGTGCATACAAGTCCTTGGGAAGGGAACCCGGAGTTCCTTAGAGAGCCGCTTCATGAGATAATTTGCATTGAGCACAGCATACTCCGAAGCCTCTTTTAATCCCTTACCTCCCAAGGCCTTGATATAGGTATAAGCCTTTACCACAACACCAAAATTACCAAAGAAGGCTTTCACCCGGCCAATGGATTGGGGACGTTGGTAATCAAGCAGATATTTGCCGTCCTGCTGCCTAATCACTGGTTTTGGCAGAAAGGGTTCCAAGGCTGCCTTGACGCCAACTGGCCCGGCACCTGGACCGCCGCCGCCATGGGGTGTACCAAAGGTCTTGTGCAAGTTTAGGTGCACCACATCAAAACCCATGTCACCGGGTCGAGCATAGCCCATAATGGCATTGAGGTTTGCCCCATCGTAATACAAAAGCCCGCCGGACTGGTGTACGAGGTCGGCAATTTCCTTAATGTTATCTTCAAAGAGTCCCAGGGTACTGGGGTTGGTTAGCATCAGTGCCGCCACATCCGGCCCCAGCACTTGTTTTAAAGCCTCCAGATCAACGCCGCCCCGCTGGTCAGACTTCACTTCCACCACTTGAAAACCACATAGGGTTGCCGTAGCCGGATTTGTACCATGGGCTGAGTCAGGCACAATGACCTTGGTGCGTCCTGTCTCCCCTTTGCTTTCCAGATAGGCTTTAATAAGAAGCATGCCCGCCATTTCGCCATGGGCACCAGCAGCTGGTTGGAGGGTAAAGGCATCCATGCCGGTGATCTCAGCCAAGTCCCGCTGGGTTTCAGCCATCAGCTGCAGTGCCCCCTGGCAAAGTTCTTCTGCCTGGTAAGGGTGCAACTTAGCAAAACCGCTTAGAACCGCTGCATCCTCAGCGATTTTGGGGCTATATTTCATGGTACAGGACCCCAGGGGGTAAAACCCCACATCCACACCAAAGTTTAGCCGGGAAAGCCTGACAAAGTGCCTTACCACGTCACCCTCACTGACTTCGGGCAGGGGGACTTCTTGTTCCCTGATATATTCAGATGGTAATAAGTCTTGGGGGGAAACTTCTGGTACATCATTGGCCGGAAATACAATCCCCGGGCGACCCGGTGAACTTAGTTCAAAAATTAACTTTTCCGTCATGATATTACCCCCAATCGCTGCGCCAACAATTCGATCTCTTGGCGATTCCTTTTTTCTGTTACACAAAACAACATATGTCCCGCCAGTTCCGGATAGTAAATTCCAAGGTCAAGGCCACCTAAAATATTGTCTTTAAGCAGTTCCTGGTTAATTTTTTCCGGTGACACCTTTGTTTTTAGGACAAACTCCTTAAAAACCGGTGTTGGCCAAGGCAACTGATAGCCAGGCAGTGAGGACAGTAACTTTTTAGCATAGGCTGTCTTTTGCAGGCATCGTTCAGCCACCTGTCTTAAACCCCGCCGTCCTACCAAACTTAAGTAAACGGTGGCTGCCAGGGCACACAGGGCCTGATTGGAGCAGATATTAGAGGTTGCCTTATCCCGGCGAATATGTTGTTCCCGGGCCTGGAGGGTCAGTACATAGCCCCTTTTGCCATCCACATCAACGGTTTGGCCCACAATCCGACCGGGCATTTTGCGGACTAGTTTTTCCTTGCAGGCCATAAAGCCCAGATAGGGACCCCCGTAGGACAGGGGAATACCCAAAGGTTGTCCTTCCCCTACAACGATATCGGCACCACATTGGCCAGGGGATTTGAGCAGGCCCAAGGCAATGGGGTCAGCGCAAACCACCAGCAGTGCCCCTACAGCATGGGCCTTGTCCGCCATTTGCACCAGATCCTCAATACAACCAAAAAAGTTGGGATACTGAACTAAGATGGCAGCGGTATTTTTATCCAATTTGTTATCAAGATCCGTCAATTGGGTTACGCCCTGTTCAAAGGCTATTTCCGAAATATCAATAGCTGGCCCGTGCAAGTAGGTTTTTACTACCTCACGGTATTCCGGGTGTACGGTCTTAGCCACCAGCACCCGTTCACGCCGGGTAGCTGCACAAGCCATCAAAGCCGCCTCGGCCAAAGCACTGGCCCCGTCGTACATCGATGCATTGGCGGCATCCATGCCAGTCAAGAGACAAACCATGCTCTGATATTCAAAGATACTTTGCAGCACTCCCTGACTGATTTCCGGCTGATAGGGTGTATAGGCCGTATAAAACTCTGCCCGGGACAAAACATGTTTCACGGCACTGGGGACGTAATGATCATAGGCCCCGGCCCCTAGAAAACAAATGGTTTGATCCACTCCTTGATTTTGTCCGGCTAAGGCAGCCATGTGGTGCTGCAATTCCATTTCCGTCAGTCCATCCGCCACAGCCAGTTCACGGTTTAACCGAACCTGGGGAGGAATATCCTGAAACAACTGATCCGTGTTTTCAATACCGATGGCCTGTAGCATCTGGCGAAGTTCATTATCCGTATGAGGAATGAATTTCAAAATTACCTACCTCTTTTCCCCTTTAGGCTTTTTCTACCATCGACTGATATTGCTCGGCATCCATTAGATCGTCCAACTCAGCTGGGTTGTCTAATTCAACAATAATCATCCAGCCCTTGCCATAGGGTTCCTGGTTCACCAGTTCTGGTGCATCGGCCAGTCCTTCATTGACCTCAAGTACCTTGCCACTTATCGGAGAGTATAGATCGCTGGCGGTCTTAACAGATTCCACCACACCAAAGGACTCTGCCGCCTCAACTTCTTCCCCCACCGAGGGGAGCTCAACAAATACGATATCTCCCAGTGAATCCTGGGCATAATCCGTAATCCCAATGATGGCCCGATTACCTTCAACCTTTACCCATTCATGATCTTTGGTGTACTTTAAATCAGCCTGTAAATTCATCCTTTATACCTCCCGTTTATAGAATGGTTTTTCCACAATTTTTGCCTTTAGTGGTTTGTTGCGAATCATAACAGCCAATTCACTGCCTATCGCTGCATGTTCCACCAATACATAGGCCAGGCCTAGGTTCTTGCCGATGGTTGGTGCAAAGGTACCAGAGGTAAACCAACCAATCTCCTGGTCCTCTTTTACAAGGACATAACCCTGACGGGGTATCCCCCGGTCAATCATTTCAATGCCCACTAGTTTATAAGCCGGCCCTGCCTCCTTTTGCCGCAGCAGTGCTTCTTTGCCAATAAACTCCGGCTTGTTAAATTTTACAGTCCAGCCTAGCCCCGCCATCAGAGGGGAAATAGCATCGGTTAATTCATGGCCATAAAGTGCCAAGCACGCTTCAAACCGCAGAGTATCCCTGGCCCCCAGGCCCGCAGCTGTGATGCCCTCTGGGGCTCCGGCCTCCATGATCGTATGCCATAGCATTTCTGCATGGGCTGCCGGAAAATACAACTCGAAGCCTGCTTCACCGGTGTAACCCGTACGGGAAATTAGACAATTTATTCCTTCAACAATGCCGTAAACAAAGGAAAAGGGCTTAATTTCAGCAAGCTTAACCGCAGTTAATTTTTGTAAAATCTTTTCCCCCTTTGGTCCCTGCAGGGCCAACTGGCAAGTTGCGTCTGATACATTTTTTATATCCACACCGGGGATCTGGTTATCTTTAAGCCAGTTAAAATCCTTATCTGTGTTCGAAGCATTTACCACCAACAAATACTGTTGATCTTCCAATTGGTATACCAATAAATCATCAATGGTACCACCCTGGGGATTGCACATGGGTGAATAAATGGCCTTACCTGGTTCTAGTCGTGTTAGGTCATTGGTTATTAGCTTCTGAACAAACTCCCTGGCCGCCGGACCGGAAATTTCGATTTCCCCCATGTGGGAAACATCAAATAAACCTGCGGCAGAGCGGACGGCTTGATGTTCCTTGATAATCCCCTCATACTGTACCGGCATTTGCCAGCCACCAAATTCCACCATCTTGGCACCCGCCGCAACATGCACCTGGTACAAGGGTGTCCGTTTTACTTCCTGCATATCTCCACCTCCCGTAGTATTATGTCTCTGTCCTGATATTTTTAAGAAAAATAAAAAGGACATAGCTATACCTCCTTTGCTGGTATAACTCTGTCCCTATAACCTGAGAGATGACTTCCGATGAAGCTTCCCCTTGGGTGTCCGCTAATCTAGCAGGAACTCTCCAGAGCCCAGTCCGGCCACAGTCCTTTTGCCTGAAAGTTTCGCCTGTTTTACAGCACAACAAACCGGCTTGCTCCTTCGGCGCCCCCGAGGGTCTCTCCCACAGCCATCATCCAAAATATATAAAACTTTTTTATTATTTCTTGATATTTCAAAAAGTTCCTTCTTTCTTGAGAAAAATATATTTTTTGTCGGTATTCATTTTTTACTGGTGCTTTAAAACAGAGTAGTCAAAGTATACCTATAAATAGGCGGCATAATCTATAGCTGTTAAGAAATAATACAATTAACGATAATTTTGGAGGTGCTAAATTTGGATAAAACAAAAAAATTTCTAGTATTGCCCGCAACTCTATTACTTGGAACCGCATTGCTCTTTGGTGGTTGTACTCCGGCCAAAAAGCCAATGGAACCAACCCCACCAGCTCCTACAGCACCCACAAATCCAACAAACCCAGCAAATCCTAATAACAACCAGAACCAAAATTACCCCAGGGAAGTTGCAGATCGGGTGGTTGACGAGGCAAATGGAGTGGAAGGTGTACGGGGTTCTACAGCGGTAATTGCCGGCAGTAATATTTATCTGGGCTTGGATCTAAATGCCAATTTAGAAAAAAACAGATCGGCAGAGGTAGAAAGAAGGGTGCTTGATCAAGTGAAAAATGCAGCACCTAATTACACGGTCATGGTTTCCTCTGATGCTGATACGGTGACAAGAATTAAAAATGTGGCACAGGGAATTACCCAGGGCCGGCCGGTCTCAAGCTTTACAAATGAAATAGAGGATATCGGTAACCGAATCCAACCCAAAACCAAGTAGCTATTAAGAAACTGCATCGATAGGATCATAAACGCCCGCTTTAATTTGGCTGCGGGCGTTTATGCTATCAAGTTTTCTAAGCGTTTTAGGAGGTTACTATGGACTCAGTGGTTCAACATTTAAACCATTCCATCAAGCAGAAAAAAGAAGCCAGGGAACGCAAGGAACGAACAAAACCACCCAAAAAACCTACCCCAATGGATTTGTTGAAATTGGAAATTGCCACCGAATTAGGTCTAGACCACAAGGTTAAGCAGGATGGCTGGGGCGGTTTGACCTCCGCCGAGTCAGGACGCATCGGTGGCATCATCACCCAACGGGCCAAAAAGGGTATCATTGATTTAAATGCATTAAGGGCGAAGGAGTAAAAAGAGTTACCTCAAAACGAGGTAACTCTTTTCTTACTTAGCCAGAGCCGTGGGCCATGGCCAAAAAATAATCCTTAAGCAATCCATGCAATAAAGCGGGTGGTTACTTAGCGGGTGGTATTTGTCACCACACCAGCACAGCGGGGGCAAAGGGTGGTGTGCTCGGCATGGCTGCCCACTTCTTCGTGGTACATCCAACAGCGCTCACACTTGGCACCTGTGGCTGCAACCACCTGGACGGCCAGTTCCAGTTCCTCTGCTTTCATGGCATTTGCCGGAGCCTCTGCCAATGGGTGTAGGTTTACTTTCGAGACAATGAAGAGAGTGGTTAGCTCCCCTGCCATTGGTTTGAGCAATTTCGCCACTTCCCCGGCAACATAAAGATCAACTTGGGCTTCCAGGGCATTGCCAATCGCCTTGTTCTGACGGGCCACTTCTAAGGCCTTTAATACTTCTTTGCGAATTTCATGGATTTTATCCCATTTCTTTTCCAGTTCAATGTCCATGTACTCAACATTTACTTCTGGCATATCCAATAATTGTACACTGGCCAGGCGTTCTCCCTCCACCGGCATATATTTATAAATCTCTTCGGTGGTAAAGGCCAGGATTGGTGTCAACAGCCGAACCAAAGCATCCAGTGCTTCGTAAAGAACAGTCTGAGCCGACCGACGCTCCAAGGAATCTGGAACTGCGGTATAGAGACGGTCCTTGATAATATCTAAGTAGAATGCACTGAGTTCCACCACACAATAATTGTGGATGGCGTGGTAAACAACGTGGAACTCATAGTTTTCATAGGCATTACGTACTTGCTTATTCAACTTGTGCAGTTCCATCAAGGCCACGCGATCTAACTCCGACATCTTTTCATAGGCTACCTTATCCTTGGCCGGATTAAAGTCGTAAATATTACCCAGCAGGAAGCGGGCAGTATTTCTAATCTTGCGGTAGGACTCAGTCATTTGCTTTAAAATATTCTGAGATAAGGCTAAATCCGTTCGGTAATCGGCAGAGGAAACCCACAGGCGAAGGATATCCGCACCCATCTGGCCGCAGATCTTTAAGGGGTCCACAACATTGCCCAGGGACTTGGACATTTTACGTCCCTTTTCATCCACTGTAAAACCGTGGGTTAAGACCGCTCGATAGGGTGGCTTTCCTGTCACAGCCACAGAAGTGGATAAAGAGGAGTTAAACCAACCTCTGTGCTGGTCACTGCCCTCCAGATAAAGGTCTGCCGGCCACTGCAGTTCTGGCCATAACTCTGGCTGATTTAATACAGCCAGGTGACTGGAGCCAGAGTCAAACCAAACATCCATGGTGTCCGTCTCTTTACGGAAATCCTTACCCTGACCACAGTGGGGACAAGTCAAGCCAGTTGGCACCAGTTCATTGGCTTCCTTAGCAAACCAAATGTCGGAGCCATGCTCCCTGAACAGTTTTTCAACGTGGGCAATGGTCTCCTCCGTGATGATTTCTTTGCCACAATCATTGCAATAGAAAATGGGAATCGGCACCCCCCAGGTCCGCTGACGGGAAACACACCAGTCACCACGACCCTCCACCATGTTGTAAATGCGCTCCTCACCCCAAGAGGGAACCCATTTGACATTGCGGATAGCCTGCAGTGTCGCCTGACGGAAGCCATCCACCGATGCAAACCACTGCTCGGTGGCCCGGAAAAAAATAGGTTGCTTACAGCGCCAGCAGTGAGGGTACTGGTGCTTAATATGAACGTGACCCATTAAAGAGTCCTGTTCCTTTAATTCCTCTACGATGCTCTTGTTGGCATCCATAATAAACTGCCCCTGAAACTTGCCGCCCTCGGCGGTAAATTTTCCTCGGTTGTCAACCGGAGCTAACACCGGCAGTTTGTACTTTTTACCAACCAGAAAGTCATCTTCACCATGGCCCGGTGCTGTATGCACCGCACCGGTGCCAGCCTCCAGGGTAACGTGTTCACCTAAAATAACCAGTGATTCCCTTTCTTCAATAAAGGGATGCTGACAAATTACTCGCTCCAGTTGTTCTCCTGAATAGGTAGCCAGGACCTCAGCCTCTTCGGCACCCACCGCTTGCTTGAAGGACTCCAACAATTCTTTGGCCACAACAATCTTCTGGCCCTGGACAACAGCCAGGACATACTCAAATTCCGGGTGCACACTGATGGCCACGTTAGCTGGCAGGGTCCAAGGGGTAGTGGTCCAAATTACCACCGCTGCATCCTGGGGTAAAACACCCTTCCCGTCTTTCACAGGGAATTTCACATAAATTGAGGGAGAGGTTTTATCGGCATATTCTACTTCTGCTTCGGCCAGAGCAGTTTCACAGCTGGCACACCAATAAACAGGTTTTAAGCCCTTGTAAATATAGCCTTTTTTGGCCATCTCACCAAAGACCCGAACCTGGGTAGCTTCATATTTGGGCAGTAGGGTTATATAAGGGTTTTGCCAGTTACCCCGAACACCCAGGCGTTGGAATTCCTCTCTTTGGGTGTTAACCCACTTTAGAGCGTAATCCTTACATTTAGCCCGAAATTCCACCGGATTAACCTGGTGGCGATTCAATCCAAGTTGCTTAATTGCTTGCTGCTCAATGGGCAGACCGTGGGTATCCCAACCCGGTATATAGGGGGAATCGTAACCACTCATGGAACGGTATTTAACAATGATGTCCTTTAACACTTTATTTAAGGTATGTCCCAAGTGAATATGTCCATTGGCATAGGGTGGGCCATCATGCAAAATAAATTTTCTTCTGCCCTTATTTTTTTCCTGTACTTTATTGTAGACATCAATTTCTTCCCAATACTTTTGTGTTTCTGGTTCCCTCTGGGGTAAATTGCCCCGCATGGGGAAATCTGTTTGAGGTAAATTTAGTGTTTTTCCGTAATCCACCTAATATTTCACTCCTGACCTTTGCATTTGATTGAGAAAATAGAAAAGCCCGCCCCTAAAGGGACGAGCTACTTTACCCGCGGTACCACCCTCATGAACAGGAAAAACCTGAACACTCGATACACTGATAACGGCAGCGCAGCCGACCAAGCCTACTCCCCGTTGTTCAGGTTTCAGCAGGCACCTCCCGGGTGATCTTCAAAGGATGGCACTGATTCGGATTCCACCAAGTACCGAACTCTCTGTACAGCCTCCAACCATCTACTACCCCGTTCAAAGGTTCTGAGAATATTTATAAACAGAACTATTATAACCAAAACCGTTCGGAAGGTCAACATTTGCGGTTTATTGTCGTTGAGTTAGCTTTTAGCTAGCCTGAAAATAACGGCCATCGGCCTTGGGCTTCATAGCTCATGGCTAACGACGAAGCAAAGCCCTTGCCTTTGCTTCACTGACCCCCCGTATACGCACTAGCTTATTCCGACCGGTATGCCCAGAGACAATCTCTACATTGGATTTAGCAATGCCAAAAACTTCCCCAAAAAACTTACAGCAGGCTTCGTTGGCGGCACCGTCCACTGGGGGTGCCGTGAGGCGAACCTTTAGAGCCCCCTCCATCTCACCGGCCAGGCTATTTTTGGCAGCCCTGGGCTGAACCCGCACTTTTATTACCACACCATTTTGATCCTCTTTTATGTCCAGCATCCAGTCCACTCTCCTAATAGCCATCAGCTTATGGGGTAGTAATTGGAAATGATACGTCCCTGACCCAAGATCAAAGGGATGCTGGGCGGCGGCTAAATTATCAGCTCACGCTCTCCTCCTCCACCGCCTGAACCTTCCCCTCCATCAGCTCCATTTGGGCTTCTAACAGGGCTCTAAACTTGGCCCTAAATACCTTGGCTTGTTTTTCCAACTGACGATATTCTAATAAAATGGCCTCAACCCTTGTTTCGGCCAACTTTAGCATTTCTTCGGCCCTGTGGGAGGCTTCCTTAACAATGCGTTCAGATTCTGCTTCGGCCTGCTGGGTCATGGTGCGGGCCGAGAATTCTGCTTGTTCCAACAGAATCTTGGCTTCCCGTTCAGCATTTTTTTTCATATCCTCAGCACTTTTTTGAGCCATCACCAGGGTGCGTTGTAAAGCATCCTCCAAATCACGGTAGTGGACAATACTTTCTTGGCTCTGACTAAGCTGTTCCTTTAACTCATGGTTTTCTACATACATTTTTTCATAGTTATCTTTTATTTTAAGCATCCAGGCGTCTACCTGTTTGGTATCATAGCCCCTAATGGCTTTATCAAACCCTTTGGCCTGAATTTCCATTGGCGTTAAATAACTCACCTGAAACACCTCCGCTGCTTTTTTATCCCAGTTATAAATAACGTTTTAACACTATACCTATTCGGCCACTTTTGGTGTTTCCTTTAATCTCGGATATTTCCACCCTGCCTCTTCCCCGCATGGAGAGCATATCGCCCTCTTGAATCGGGGCAGCTACATTGGAACAAGTATGCCAATTTATGTTTAGTCTTTCCGCCTGTATTTCCCGGGCAATGCGGCTTCTGGAGGTACCAAACCCAGCAGCGGCCACAGCATCCAAACGGAGGGAAGCAACGGTTGTTTTGATTTCTTTCACCTTTAACTCAGGCAGCACTAACTCCCCGGAGTTAATCTCTCTTACTTCCACTCCAACTTTATGTACCTTGGTTAGGTTCGTCATTAGGTAAGAAACAATCTCCTTGGCTACCATGACCTGGCAACCCTTCGGGGTAACGATTAAATCCCCTACCATTTCCCTTCGGATGCCTAATCCCAATAAAGACCCTAGAAAATCCCTGTGATTAACCTGTACCATTTTAAAATTACCCTCCACAGCTAAAAGAGTAATTTCATAATCGATATCTGTACCAGCCAGATAATCAGGGAAAATGGCAGTTCTGGTCCTTTCTGCCATTTCGTAACCACCCTGGGTGGCAAAATCCAACGCATGAATTCGTTCCAACATGGAAAGGATGAGACCCGTATGATACGGGTCATAAAAATGTGTTAACTGAGGAGAATGATTTTTTAACACGGTTTCCACTGAGTCTAAAACCTTCGTTAACACAGCTTTTTCATCGGGACTATTTAGATGACCCACCAGGGCCTTACGATCTAGTCTCATTATCTTACCATGTTAAAAATAAAGCTTTGAATCATCCTTAGTACAAGAAAAGCTACGATAGGAGATATATCCACCATGCCAAGGGGTGGGATGACTCGCCTAAAAATATTTAAGTAAGGGTCCGTTGTTTCGTAAAGAAACCGGATAATTGGATTGTGTGGGCTGTGCGGAAACCAAGATAATAAAATTCTTGCTAACAACATCATTTCATAGACCCAAAAAGCTACTTCAATAAAAGATAATAAAGTGTACATGGTTCACCCCGTCATATTATAACTTTTTATGATTTTGCCCAGGCAAAGATACTTTTCTCCTTGGTGTCTTTTCTTAACTCATTGGCTATATCAACATTACTGGGAACAAAGAGAAAAATGTTTTGCCCTACTTTCTGCATGTCACCATTTAAGGCAAAGGTTGCACCACTAATGAAATCAACAATTCTCCTTGCCTGCTCTGGCCCAGCCTTTTCTAAATTCACCACTACTGCCCGCCGGTTTTTTAGGTTTTCCGCTATCTGATGTGCCTCATCAAAGGAAGCAGGTTCACAAACAACCACTCTAAGTTGGCGACCTGAGTGAATACTTACCACCGGCGCGGTTTTCTTTTTGACCTGCTGCAAATTCTCCCTTTTATCTACAGCTTCCTTTTCTTCCTGTTGTTCTTCTGTTTCGTCAAAACCAATAAACCCCAAAAACTTATCAAACATACCCATCGCCATCCAATTCCCCCCCTTTAATATCTACTGCCAAAAATAGCCGTTCCTATTCTTATCAGAGTGGCCCCTTCTTCTATCGCTACCTTGTAATCATTGGTCATACCCATAGACAATTGATCCATCCTTACTCCGGGAATATCTTGCAAATCATGGGCCAGTCCCTTTAATTGCCTAAAGACGGGTCGAACCTCCTCCGGGTTCGTCACAAAAGGGGCAATGGTCATCAGACCTTGAATTGCAATACCGGATAAACCAGCGGCCTCGGCAACAAAATCACGTGCCTCCTGAAGCTCCAAGCCAAACTTTGTTTCCTCCCCGGCCACATTGACCTGAACCAGTACAGGTGTTACAATGCCCGCGGCCTGAGATTTTTTGTCAATCTCTTCAGCCAGTGTCCAGCGATCCAAGGAGTGTACCAATGCTACCCGACCGATTATGTGCTTTACTTTATTGGTTTGCAGGTGTCCGATTAGATGCCAGCGGGCCTCCGGTACCTCTGGTAATTTATTTTGTAATTCTTGAACTCTGTTTTCCCCTAAATCAAAGATCCCTGCGGCAATACATTCATTGGCCCTAGCCGCGGACACATTCTTGGTTACCGCAATTAAGGAAACCTCTACGGGATTTCTCCCAGCTTTTAAGGCACTGTCCAAAATTTGTTGTTTTATTGTTGAAAGGTTATCAGCAATACGCAATGTCATTCCCGCCTTTTCTATAGCTTGTCTCCCTCCCGGACAAACCTTGGATTGACTACATAGGACATACCCGGTTGAATATCCGCACCTTCTATGGCTGCTTGTCCATTTAACGTTTTAATTATTTTAACTGGCATCCAGCGAACCAGGCCTTTCCAAATGATATATAAACCTTCTTTGTTATCTTTGCTTACCAGGGCTGCTTCCTTTATCAGCAACCCATTAATTTCCTCTGTGATAATCTGAAAATCAATTGTTCGGTGATGGAGGATTTCATCGGGGTAATTCTTCATGACCAAAACAAAGGCCTTCTTTTCTCCCTTGTTCTCTAACTTATCAATTTTTACCCTGACCAATTGGTTTTGCCACTCTAGTTTTATTTCAGCATCCTTTAGCTCTTGAAGCTGCTTAAAATTCTCAGTCTCAAGCTCTCCGGCTATAAATATTGGCGTCAGATTATCAATGACCTTGGCGATGGGGGCACCCTTTTCAACATTGCCCCCTGGGCTCAAAGGAATATTATTATCTATTTTATCCAAAGGCGGCATTTCAACAACATCTAATTGTCCCGGTACTAAAATAGCTTCCAAGCCATCAATATGGTTACAGAACATACCACCAGCAGGAGTAGTCACTGCATACTGTTTTAGTCCCGATACGGTGTCCATGCTGGGGGCTTCCAATACTCCCAAGCTAGTACCGGCTTTCACCTTTTGGCCATCTGAAACGGAGTATTTCATAACCCCTTTGAGAGGAGCATTGATTAGGTATTCCTGCTTAATCAATAGGGCTGAGACGGCAATTTTCTCTGTCAATTGCCCCGGCTGAAGTGT
The DNA here is from genome assembly GCF_982386235.1 of Desulfotomaculum sp. Taxonomy (NCBI): domain Bacteria; kingdom Bacillati; phylum Bacillota; class Clostridia; order Eubacteriales; family Desulfotomaculaceae; genus Desulfotomaculum; species Desulfotomaculum sp. The sequence continues at coordinate 56,946 of NZ_CEVWQM010000011.1, forward strand.
TTCAACCCTTGCAATATTTCTATAAACAACATCCTTTAAACTTAAAAAGCACCAAAATAGGAGGAGCAAACCTAGGCAAAAAAACATAATCCTCGCCGCTAGCTTTTTTCTGGGACGTCTTGTTTTCGGTTTGCTAGCAAATCTCCTTGCCAATAACATCACCTGCCTAAATATGCCAGTTTAAAGATTTCGACAGGTCCGTTAGGAATTCCTTTGTAAAAAAAACACCCATAAGGGCGTTTTTTCTTATTTTACTAGAAGAACTTGGCTTGCGCAAAGTCTTTAGACGCAAACGGAAGCCAAGTTCTTCTAGCCTGATAATCGCTTTCTATTCTCCTTGTTCGGATGGTACTGACCAGCGGCATGAAAGTCATCTACGATCATCCTTAGAATTTTTATACTTTCAGATCGTGCAAGTTAAATCAACCTTCGATGCTTCTTTGGATTTAATGGCAAGGTAAAGGTAAAGGTGCTGCCTCGATGATTGCTTTTTACATAGATTCTTCCACTATGGGCTTCTATGATATGCTTACATATGGAAAGACCCAGGCCCGTACCACCCATTGATCTACTTCTGGCCTTATCAACCCGATAAAATCTTTCAAATACCCGCGGTAGATTTTCTTCAGGAATACCAATGCCGGTATCAGACACAGAGGTCTCAACCTTTTCTTGATTAAAAACAACCGAAATATTCACCTTGCCCCCAGACATTGTATATTTTATGGCGTTGTCCAATAGATTAATCATGACCTGGGCTAAAAAGCCCTGATCACCCGGTACGGTGGGCAGATCATCCTGTATCTCCGCTGTTATCGCAATATCCTTTTCCCTGGCCCGTCCCTCGAACATCTCCATTGTATTGCGAATAACATTCACCAAATCAACCGGTTGTTTGTTTAGTTTAGTACTCCGATCCTCCAAATGGGATAATTTTAAAAGATCATCAATAAGATTCTCTAAGCGCTTTCCTTCGGCACTAATAATACCCAAAAATTTTTGTGCTACGGTTGGTTCCTCAATGGCCCCATCCAGCAAGGTTTCCACAAAACCGTTAATGGATGTGAGGGGAGTCCTCAACTCATGGGAAACATTGGCCACAAACTCAGTCTTCATCCTTTCCAGTTTACGCCTTTCGGTTACGTCTGTTAACAGACCAACTACCCCAATTTTTTCATCATTCTTTCCCTTAAGGGGAGTAACCTGAACGCGAAATAATTTAGGCTGTGGTGTTATTACTTGTACTTCACCATGGTCCACCGGCTGCATTTCATGCAGTGCTTTGATAAAAAGTTCTTCTAACTCATGGTTGCGAATTACTTTAATCAGTTCATCACCAAGCCAATTAGCCTCTTTAATTTTAAATATCTCTTCTACCACCGGGTTGATTAGAATGACCCGGCCATGCTTGTCCAGGGCAATCACACCGTCGGCCATACTGTTTAAAATAGCCTGGGCACGGTTCCTTTCTTCCGTGATTACAATTAAATTTTTTCTCAGTTCCCGAGCCATATAGTTAATGCTCCAGGCCAGGTCATCCAGTTCCTCTTCACCTTCTACCCGAATTTCTGTATCTAAAAAACCTCCCGCCATCTCCTGGGCAACAGAAGTAATTTGCTCAACCGGTCTAATTAACCGTCGGATGGTTAACCAAGCCATAAAAACTGTGGCCCAAAAAGAGCCCAGCAGCACGGTGAGAAGGTTCGCTGAGCCAATATAAAAAAGTATGGCAAGAAGAAAGTAGATAAAAAAAAGGCAAGCATAGCTTCCTAAAGTACGCTGCCTCATCCCCTTTAGCACTTTAAACTAGACCTCCTTGAAACGATAACCTACTCCCCTGACTGTCTCGATAAATTGCGGTGCCTCTGGGATTTGCTCTAATTTTTGCCGAATATGACGGATATGAACATCAACCGTTCTCGAGTCACCACTAAAATCATAACCCCATATTTGCTCCAAAAGAAAATCACGCGTAAACACCTTGCCAGGGTTTCTGGCTAGATACCTTAATAGCTCAAATTCCTTGGGGGTAAAATCTTGTTTAATGCCTTTATAAGATACGATAAAACGTTCCTGATCAATCACCAGCTTGTCAATAATAATTCTGCCCGTTTCATCGGAAAGCTGATTATCCACAGTTTGCCGCCTTAGACGAGCCTTTATACGAGCCAGAAGTTCCCGTGGGCTAAAGGGCTTGGTAATATAATCGTCTGCCCCCATTTCCAAGCCCAACACCTTATCCAGTTCTTCGCCCTTGGCACTAAGCATGATAATGGGGATCGCACGGGTGTTGGTTTGCTGATTTAGTGTCCGGCAAACAGACAAACCATCCTGACCTGGCAGCATCACATCCAGTAAAATAATATCTGGCATTTCTGCCCTGGCCATTTCCAGAGCGGTATCCCCATCGCCTGCCTGCAATACCTGATAATCCTCCCGCTCCAAATTATACTTAATTAATTCGCGAATGGGTTGCTCATCATCCACCACAAGTACCTTGGGCATGATCGATCCCTCTTTCTTTCGGTTACTTAATCATAATTAAGGATGCCATACGACCCGTCTTCCCTTTTTCTGCACGATGGGAAAAAAACATATCATTATGGCAAACGGTACACAGGCCAGCCAAAGTAATATTTTCCGGCTTTATTGCTGCCTCCAAGAGAGCCTGGCGATTGGTCTCCCACAGGTGAAGTTTCCAGTGTCCAACGCCTGCTGGTTTAAGAAGTTCCCTCCATTGTTTAAACCGACTAACCACCACTTGTTGAACGGGTTCATCCACCTGGTAACAACAGGGACCAATGGAAGGCCCAATTCCCACTAAAATATCACCGGGATTGCAACCAAAGGCCAGTTCCATTTGCCGTACCGTCTCTGAGGCGATTCGCTGGACCGTACCCCGCCAACCAGCATGGGCCAACCCCACACATTTTTTCACCGGATCATAATAAAGGATTGGTACACAGTCAGCATAATAGCTGGATAAGGGTACACCGGGTGAATTTGTAATTAAAGCGTCGGTATCGGGCAAAGCCGTAGAATAATCTACGGCCCCCCTACCTCGATGTTCTGGACCAACAACCTGTACACGGTTACCATGGACCTGCACGGCTGCAACAAGATCTTGGTGTGGCATACCCAAAGCCTGGCAGGCGATCCGACGATTGGCCTGAACATGCCCTGGATTGTCACCCACATGTAAGGCCATATTTAATTCAGCATAGGGCTGCTGACTGATGCCCCCTACTCGGGTGGTAAAACCATGTACAATCCGATTGTCCTGCTTAAAAGCAGCAAACTGGATAAACTGGCAATGATCTTTATTGGCAACCGTTATTCCCTGCATTTAGCTTCTTCGCTCCTTAGCTAATATTCTCTCCCACATTCTCCTGGGCAACCTCATTTACCTGTGCCTCAAATTGGGCCAATTGGCGGAGCAACACAGAATACTGGGATGGTGACAGATTTCCTTGCATAATTCCTGCCATCTTTTCGTTAATACTCTTCCAGGTGTCAACAAAAATTTCGGGCATGGCCTGTTTTGACACATCCGGTGTGAGATCAACCTTCTCTAATAAACCGGGAACGTGGGCACGAATGCCCGCAGCATTGATTAAGCCCATCAATTGATCCGAAGCCTTCGCCTCACCATGCACCAGATATACCTTTTTTAGATTGGCAAACTGTTTTACCCAATTTAATAATGCAGCTTGGTCAGCATGGGCTGAAAAACCATCGATGCGGCGAATATCTGCCTTCACCGCAATTTCCTCACCATGAATACGGACTGTTTTCTCACCCGATAGAATACGCCGTCCCAGGGTTCCCTCTGCCTGATAACCCACAAATAAAATTGTACATTCCGAACGCCATAGGTTATGGCGCAGGTGGTGTTTAATTCTACCAGCATCACACATGCCACTGGCAGAAATAATGATAGCCCGGCCGTTGAATAGGTTAAGTTGTATTGATTCTTCCGTGGATAAAGTCGTTCGAATGTTAGACATTTCCAGAGGGTTGTGCCCCTGGGCAATTAGTTCTTTCGTTTCCCGGTCATAAAATTGCGTATTATTACGGAAAATTTCCGTGGCCCGGATGGCCATTGGGCTATCGATATAAATGGGCATCTCTGGGATAGCATTTTTCATACGCAATTGATTGATGCTATACAGCACATCCTGGGTTCGGCCAGCGGCGAAGGCAGGAATAATTAATTTACCGCCCCGTTGATAGGTATCAATAATGGCCTTTTGTAAAAGCTCCAATTTATTATCAAGATCTTCATGCACCCTATTGCCATAGGTAGACTCCATCACCACATAGTCTGCCTCCGTAATAAAGGAAGGGTCCTTAATAAAGGGTTGGTTTATATTACCAATGTCCCCGGAAAAAACAACCTTTGTTTCTTTGCCATTTTCCTTGACCCACATTTCAATCATGGCAGATCCCAAAATATGCCCGGCATCCCTGTAACAAACCCTTATTTCTGGGCTAATGGGAATTATTTCATTATACTGAACTCTTTCAAAAAAGTTTAAAGCCCGGGCACCGTCTTCCGCGGTATAAATAGGCTCAATCAATTTGCGCCCTTGCCGACGGTATTTACGGTTTTTACGTTCAACCTCCATCTCTTGGATATGCCCACAGTCTGGCAGTAATATTTCGCATAAATCCACAGCAGCAGAGGTGGCAATGACTTTTCCTTTAAAACCGTGTTTAATAAATTTCGGAATGAGACCGCTATGGTCGATGTGGGAATGGGTTAATAAAATATAGTCTATGCTAGAAGGTGACAAAGGGAAATTTCGATAGTTACGCTCTTTAATTTCCTTAGAGCCTTGAAATAAACCACAATCCACCAATAGACGTGTGGAACCAGTATCCACTAAAAAACATGAACCAGTAACGGTTTGGGCTGCCCCTAAAAATTGAATGTACATTTTCTAACCTCCCCGTTCAATCTCCTCCTACATTATTTCTTGAAAATATAACAAAAACCTTCATTTTCTTTTAGTCTTTATGCTTCGTGTTTGTCATTGCTGCAAACTAAGCGGGCCATGGGGTTTGGCTGCATGGTATATTGCATCTGCTGGAGAAGTGTGCTATCGTTTTCCCCCGAGCGACAAGGGTCTTAAGGCTGGTCTTTCAATGTTAGAAATCCCTTGCTGTCGCTCAGGCTGACAAAGGTATTTGATGCCATTTTCAGGGTAACAAACTTGACAAAACCGTCAGATAATTTTACTCTAAGTATGGTCATATTTTTTATGTTTAACACGGAGGTGTTCTTATGCCTATCTATGAGTTTCGTTGCCAACACTGTGAGCATCGGTTTCAGAAGCTCTGTTCTCTGGGTGAAAATGGAGAAAATATTACTTGTCCCTCATGCAAAACGGCTAATCCCAAGAGAGTGATGTCCGGATTTACCCTTAATAATCCAGGTGCATTGGTCGGCAGCCGTGGTGACAGTTGTCGCGGGTGTACCTCCAGCAATTGCGAAGGCTGTAGAAATTAATCCCCAGGGGAATTAAAATTAATTCCCCCGGGGATTTTTTTTATTTTCCTTATAGATTTAAGCAGCGTACCTCAGCCATATCCAGGCGAATGCGGCTTCTGTTGCTGGCACGGGGATTAAAGGTGAAGACCAGTTCCGCGTTGACCGCTGTACCGGGAACCCTACCGGTGGTAAAAGTGAATAGCTCGAATCTTTCATCCTCAATAATGGCCGGTGAAAAGGGACCTTGGGGAGCTACACCAACCACCCTGCCGGAACGGTCACGGAAAAGTACCTGAATACCAAATTGGAAATTGCCCATCCGGGAACCCTCCACATCCTCGGCAATCCGGAAGCTAACCCGGTTATTACTACCCGGTGTGATGGGGAAGGTTTGCGCTAGGGTCGATTGCTCAGTGGGGATGTTACCCATTTCTACCGAATAACGGCCACTAAAGGCAATATTCGAACGGCGAACATTGGTAGCATTCCAGCCCGCTGGCTGAGTAGCTGTGCGCCAGCTTTCAAAACTGCTATTGGTAAGCAGATTTTGACCCGTGCAGGCTCCGGGGCCCGGCGGTCTGGTAGGCCCGGGTGTTGGTGTTGGTGTTGGAGTAACACCTGCTCTAATTCTAAAGGTACCCCTTATTCCTTGGTTCCTTAACCCCTGGGCCACATTAAAGGCCTCTAAAATGAAGTTGCCCGCTGCAACCTGGTTTCCTGCATTATTTCTTTGATCCCAGGTATAGCGGTAAATGGCATATTGATTGGGTCGAATGGTTACCGTGCCAGACTGTTGGGTAAAGAATCTTCCCCTGGAATAACGCCACACCTCAACCTGGTCCGCAGCCCTGCGTATAACCAGTTCGAACCTTTGACCCGTGTTATAACGTAAAGTGATCGCACGATTGGTGACATTGACTTTATATAAAGTGATGGGCACCCTTTCCCCCCGGCGGAAATCGCCAGTGCCAATCACCAGGATATATAACAACCCATTTACCTGCCTGGTGGTATATTGAGAACCACTAATGCCTTGCACCCGTAAGATGGTATTAATGGTTGAGCTATACTGACTTGCCACTTGGGCCTCATTTTGATTACCTAACTGGGCAGTAGTTAGTGGTGCTGTTTCAGCTACTTCATTCTGATTGTTCTCAATTTGATTGTTCTCAATTTGATTACCCTCATTGTTAGAAATTTCTCCCCCTGCATCGGGCACGGTTAATTGCTGTCCGACATCAATCTGGTTGATATTCGTGACTTGGGGATTAAGCTGCTCAAGTTCTGAGATGGAAATGCCATGTTGCTGTGCGATCCTTGCGAAAGTATCCCCCGGTTGCACAATATATACTGCCATAAACTGTCCCTTCCTTTCGGCATAAGTCTTTAACACATCCTATGCAAAAATGAAGGGAAGTGTGCTGTGAGCTTGTTAGCCGTTAGCTGTGAGCTAAATGGGCCATGGGGGGTTTTTGTGCATGGCATATTGCATCTGCGAAGGGGGTGTGCTATCGTTATCCCCCATTCGCTCCTAGAACTCCACGCCGATAACTCTAAGACTCGTTCCGGGCGAAATCGGGGGTCGCCTTAGATTCGACGTCCTGTCTCAGCTAAGGCTGCGCGCTCGTCCTGAGCGCGCCCCCCCGATTTCGCCCTGCACTCGTCAAGAGTTATTAACGGCGCTCCGCCAAAGTCACTCATGGGGGATAACGATAGCACCTGCTAATTCGGTGGGCTTTATCTCCCAGAAGGGCCCATGGCCTAGGTTTACAGCCTGTCGCAAACATTAAGCCGAAAAAACGAATAATGTAAGAAACGTTCTTGACTGTTGCGTTAAACGCAACACTGACAACAACGGAATGGTCAGGACCATTCCCTACAGCTCACAGCTAATGGCTCATAGCCTAAAGACTAGCTATAGCTATGCATCCCCGGCATCAGCCAGGTAACCCCAAACAGCGTAAAGATCACCGCTGCAAAGCCCACGATTGACAACCAAGCAGTCCGTCTCCCCTGCCAGCCCCTGGTAAAACGACCATGCAAAAAAATGGCATAGATCAGCCAGGTGATTAAAGCCCAGGTTTCCTTGGGGTCCCAACTCCACCAGGTACCCCAGGCCTGTTCCGCCCAAACAGCTCCAGTGATTAACACCAGCGTTAAGAAAACAAAACCAACGGCAACCACCCGGTACAATAGTTTATCTAAGGTGGCTGTACTGGGCAACAAAGAAACTCCCTGGGCAAGGGCTGTGCTGCCAGATCCACTGGAACCGAGTGCCACTGGTTGAGCATCACGGATCAAATAGAGCACACCTACCCCAAAGGATACCCCAAAGGCACCGTAGGCCAGCACGGCTGTGGCCACGTGGGAGTGCAGCCAATAACTTTGCAGCGCAGGCATCAGGGGCCTCACTGTACCATTTAGCATACTGGCAGCCGCCAGCAGCAGCACAGCCACCGGCACAACTACCGTACCCAGCAGCGGCACAGGATGCTTACGTTGGGTAAGCAAATAGGCCAGTATCACACCCCAGGCAAAGAAAATGATAAATTCATACATATTGGCAAAGGGTAAACGCTGAGCGGTTATGGTTCGTATAACAAGACCTGCTGTATGCGCTAAAAAGCCTGTCCCCACCATTCGTGTAGCCCATTTGACCAGCGATGCTTTTTCCGTAACGGCATAGACCAGAAATATCAGTGCCCCCAGGGCATAAAGACCAAGGGTGAGATCAAAGGCAAGTTGTTCGGTTATGGGTATCATGTATGAAGAGAACGCTCCTCTCGGATAATTCCGCTTAATTTTTCAATAAGTACTTCTTCCTGTTCCCTACCCCTTAGTCGGTGCCGGGCAGCCAGCCGTATCTCTGTGCCTGTGGTCTTTGGGGAGATCAGCAACCAAATTTGATTGGGTTTTACATAGAGACGTACGGGCAAGGCCAGCAGGAACAGGATAAAGCCAAGCCAGATGAGGGGCAACCCAGGATCTTTCTTAACACGCAGTCCGGTATAGGCAATGCGATTGGTAAAGACCACTTGGTTTTCCATTAAATTGATCGGTTCCTGGAGTTCTGCAATCCCCATTGAAAAGGGCATTCCATTGCTGTAAACCACATATCTAGGCCAGCGAACTTCCAACTCTAGCCGGGCAGGCCCTCCTAATAAAATCCTTTCCCCTTCCTCAATATTAAAATTAAAGGTATACTTCTCATCCCTGATGGCACCCTGCAATTGATAGCCGTAGGATGTTTGGTAAATTTTGACCCCCTGATAATGAAGGGGATTGTTTACAGAAACAGCTTTTTCCAGCTTTTTTTCGTTGGCTAATGAAACTTCAATTAAGGAGGTATATTGCTTGGGTGTTCCATCCTCATGTTGGTCAATGATAAATTTCTTTACGTTAACATCAAAAGGAAAACCTTGCTTGCTAAGTTCTGACTGACCCGGAGCAGGAACCTTCACATATAGCTCCTGACCCCAAACAGCACCCACCACACCGCCGGCAATAACAAAAACCATGGCCAAATGCAGTAACGGAGAGGCTAGCTTAGCCCAACTCTTGCTTTTTCCAATGAGAAGTTTCCCTTGCTCAACCTTTTCCTCTGCAACCCGAAAACCCAAGTGACGAAGTTCAGAGGTTGCCTCTTGAATTGCTTTTTCGGGTAGGCAATTTTCCAGGCTGAGAGTTCTATGGTGGCCTCGATGCGTTAATGCCACCGGTACACCCTGGCCTCGTTTTAACAGTCCCTTGACCCGCCTGACCGTACAGCCAAGCATATTCAGAGTCAATAGGGCACTTAAACCCAGGAACCAGGGGGAGACAAAAATCCCCATCTGAAAGGTTCCCATGACGGAAAAAATGATTAACAAACACAAAAGAGCCAACCCCAGGGACATGGAGGTAAGAAACCTCCATGTCCCTGCAATGGCAGAAGCTATTTTATTCATTATCTCGCAGACCCCCGTGCTTTTTCGGCTGTTTGAATGGCCTGGTGCGCCAAATCAATGGATTTGCCTAGAAATACTGCTGCTTCCTGACGATTATGAAAACCCATGCTGTTGGCGGTAGCAACCCAATCCCACATCCACTGGGACTGACGATTTAACTTCCTGGCTTCTTCGATTAACTTCTGATCAGCACCCGGTGCAGCCGCTGCTTCTTTGATGGCATGGATGGCTTTCACATTGGTATTGCCGGCAAGATCCAAAATCTCGTGATGCTGGTCCTGAATCTTATAAACCATGTTCTTCAGTTGTTCCGTACCCTCCCTGTGACATTGGGTACAGCTTTTATCCATGGTATGCACCGGACTGGTAAACCAATGAGAAGAAATTTTGGTATCACCCTGTTTAACATAAGGCATATGGCAATCGGCACAGGCTACACCCGCCGACTGATGTACACTACCCTGAAATAATTCGTAATCTGGGTGCCTTGCCTTCAGCATGGGTGTCTGTGACTCTGGATGCACCCATTCGGTAAAATTCAATTTTTCAAAGTAAGCCAAAACCTCATTGGCCTTTAAGCCATTATCCCAGGGGAAGGTGGTCTTCTTGGTATCATTTTGGAAATAGTAGGTTACGTGACATTGAGCACACACGAGAGACCGCATTTCCTGCTTGGTGGCTTTGGTAATATCTTTACCCTGACGCTCAAAGGCTTCAATCAAAGCCGGACGGCTGATTCTCAAATCATTGGTCTTCGGATCATGGCAATCAGAACAACCGATGGGGTGTTTTACCTCCTTATATATCTCGCTGAAGGGTTTACTATAAAAAGCATCCCCATAGGTTTCAATCAATCTGGGAACCTCAGTTCCTTTACAGGTCATACAGGCACCGCCGGTCTTGGTTCTCTTTGGGTTAATGGCACCAACATCCTGCACAGCGTAGAAATGACTCCTGGGCTCATAAAACTCCTCGCCATAGCCGGTACCTGCATAAAGCACTTTCAAATAGGGCTGTATCTCCAATTTACTGGTTCGGTTGTTACCGCCATACTTTGTCTTCGTTTCATATTTACTGCCTTCATTAAAACTCTCCCAGTGCTTGGGGTAGTATTCACCCCACACTTCACTGGCTTCGTAATGATCTTGTATTTCCTGGGGGTTAATCTTTCTGGCCGCTTCGCTTAAGGTTCTGTTATTAATGGAAAATGCGGTATATACTGCCCCAAGAATCATTGCGGCCACTACCACAGACAGTGCTATGATCAGTCCTCTGTTTCTCATGACTAATTATTCACTCTCCCTTTGTATATACCAGTATCGGCTGTGTGGTTCGTTTTGATGGCAATCGTAACAGTTCTTGCCACGATCATTCTTGGGATACCCAACGACTTCCATCAATTTCGTGTGACAGCGGAGGCAGTTATCATTTACCACCTGGGAACCGTGACCACTTATTTCAATCCTGTTTGGTATGAGTCCCAGGACCATTTCCAAGCCATCCCTTGTCCCTGTAAAGGCTTTATAAAAGGCTCCGGGAATAAAACGATGGGGAATATGACAATCCCCACAGGTAGCATGTTCCCGATGCGCCGATGCCTGATAGGTATCAACCCAGGGATTCATTATATGACAGCTGCCACAGAATTTTGGTCCGTCCAGCTGTTTTGATATAAACGGAATTTTAATTGCCAGGATACTACCCAACCCTACTACAGCCAGCACCAGCAATATCTGCCAGACCCTTTTCATACGACCTCCACAATTTCCTTGTAGAATATTCCGTTATTCAAAACTGACATTAGATTTTCCATGATTTTACTTATTTATACTGTTTCCCCAAGATTATTGCTATATTTTTCTTGCTCCATTACAATGATATAAAATCATGCAGGACAAACTATATTGAAAAATAATTTATTGAGGTGTGGTATGTATAAAGAATTAAGTCCCTATTACGACTACATTTTCCCGGCAGGCCAAGAGCAGTTAACGTTTTTTAAGCAGGTGTTTGGAGATTTAGGGGTTAGCAGGGTATTGGATTTGGGCTGTGGCTCGGGAAATTATTCTTTGGAATTTGCTAAGTGGGGCCTTGCCGTGGTTGGTTTGGACTACGAACGGGAAATGATTCGCTTGGCTCGGGAAAAGGCCAGAAAACTTGGCCTACGTGTGGACTTTATAACCGGTGATATGAGAAAGCTTGAAGATATTGAAGGTAAGTTTGATGCCGTGATTTGTATCGGCAATTCTTTGCCCCATCTCTTGACTGACAAAGACCTAACCACCTCACTCACACAAATGAAAGAAAAGCTCTATCGCGGGGGAACCCTCATTATCCAAACTGTAAACTACGATCGAATCCTGAAGGGCAATATTACTGAGTTGCCGGATATTGTTAACAAGCAAGCTGGCATCATTTTTACCCGTCACTACGATTTTCGTGCCAATGGACTGATTGACTTTAAAACAACCCTGATTAAAAACGAACCGAACGGCAGCCAACATTGTTTAGGTTCCGCTCAGGTTCCTTTGCGTCCTTTAACCCGCTTAGAGCTGGAAAAACTGATGCAAGCCGTAGGTTTTGAGGATACCCAAGTTTTTGGCAGCTTTAGCCGTAAATCCCACGGTTGGGATAGCCAGGCAACGGTGATACAAACCTTCCGCAGAAGGTCCTGCAAATTAAGTTAGCACAAATAGGAGATGGATCATGGAAGCTACTATAAAATATTTACAGAAGGTGCCCCTCTTTTTCGATTTATCCGAAGAACAATTACATGAATTGTCCAGCCTTCTATTGGAACGCAGTTATCAAAAGGGGCGAATTATTTTTATGGAGGATGAGCCAGGAGAAGCACTTTATCTTTTAAAATCTGGACTCATTAAGTTAACCAAAAGGCTGGAAGATGGCCGTGAGCATATCCTGCACTTCGTGAACCCCGGTGAAGTTTTTGCAGAGGTCGTGCTATTTGAAGGGGGCAATTATCCAGCCACCTCAGAATGCCAGGAGGATTGTGTAGTGGGCGTACTGCGCAACACCGATATCGAAAGACTTATCAGTCAAAACCCCAACATGGCCGTAAGTATGCTGCGTATTATGTCCCGACGACTACGTACTGCCCAGGAAAAGGTAATGAATTTGGCCCTGCATGATACCGCCCGCCGCCTAGCCTTTACTTTGCTGAAAATGTCCGAAGAACATGGCATAAAAAAGGATCAGGGTACCAAAATTAACATGAACCTAACAAACCAGGAACTGGCCAACCTAACCGGCAGTTCCCGGGAAACCATCAACCGCATGTTAAACAGCTTTAAGCGGGCCGGTGCCATCGATGTGGAGCGGCAGCAAATTGTGGTATTAAATAGGTTAAAGTTAGAGGATTTATTGCGTTAAAAAACACCGTGCCCGGCGCACGGTGTTTTAACTTAGGTTTTCATATTGCGAATGAGGATAAACCCCAAAACAACCGCCGCCCCGGCAATGACTCCATTAAGCAGCCAGCGGTTTCTCTCTGTCCAGGGTTGTTCAATGGGTACAAAATCTGGATTAACCTCTTCGGAACTTGGTTGTAATAGAGGCAAATCCTTTTGCTGCACCAGATGTGAAAATTGGGCCACATCATATTTTGGTGCTTCACTCTCTGGGTTACCGTACCAAAGCTTGTTGATACCGATGGGAAGGTCTACTAAAATCTTAGGCACCTCTCCCCAGAGGGTAACCCCTTTAATATCTAACGGTGGGCTATCTTGATTGTGAATGATTAGCTTGATATATCTAGCACAGGCTTGTCTAAGGGGCAGGTTATTCTCTAAGGCAGCATAATCCAACCATTGATAATGATAGATCCGCCCATTGGACAGACTGCTCCAGGTGTCCCCATCATTGCTGTGCAAGGTTTCCAGCACTCGGTTATAGTTCCTCCCCGAAACTTCTAGGGTTAGATGATCAACAAAATACCCCTTTACTCCCAAATCAATTATCAATACCGTATCCTTTTCAATCTGTTCAATTTTACTGATTTTTCCTGGCAGGACGAAGAAATCTTTCTCTTCTACAGGTGTATAGCCGATTTTTGCTTCTGTTATCCTTAGCGCCTTCTGTTCTGCCGCATCAACGGTAACCCGAATCAAGCGATAATCTGCCGTTGGATAGATGATTTTATTATTTTCTAGTTCTTTCCCCACCGAATAGATCTTATCTTTGTGGATCAAGTTCCAGTTCCTATTGTCACTGCTGCCTTCCACCTTGATTTGGCGCAGGTAGTCCTGGTCTGTATCCAGGGATAACCAGATCATATTATTGGGGGTAGGTTGATGCAGGTCAAAGGTAATGCTGGAATATTGGTTTTCCTGGATCACGTTATTTAAGGTCCCCGCCCCGGAGTTAACCCCATCGATACTTTCCTGGCTATAGTAGGTTTCAGAGGTGGGCAGCAACAGCTGGTAAGACAGCTCCTTCCCCTGGGCATCGATGACCCTTAGATCCTCAAACCCAGATTTGGTATGGGCCAATATGTCGGTATCCAACTGTATTACATGCATTCCTTCCTTTTCTGCCCTCAAGTTCTTTTTATACTGCCAGTTTTTTTCTTGAAAATCGGCATAGGCAGGTACAGCTAACAACAACAGGGCTACGATTAGTAATAAACCTTTCTTCATACCTGCCCCCCCTTTTCCCGCCGTTGGTAAACGAAAGAAACCCCCACCAGGATGCTTCCCACAATGATAAGAATAAGAATGCGGAAAATCATGTCTAAACCGCTCAAATCAAAAAATACTATTTTAAAGGTGGTAAGACCAAAAAGAACCAGGGAGATATACCGAAAGCCTTTAAGATCACGGCTTAAACCCACTATCATAAGAAATAGTGCAAAGGCAACCCAGGCCAAGGAAACAGAAAAATCCAAAGAGTAACTTAGCTTAAAGTAGGAAAGGGCCTGCTCAACTTCCCAGGTTATTTGTTTCACTGCCAAAATGCTTCCCAGCACTGCCGCTGGCCACACTCCTTTGCGTTCTTGCTCTGAAAGTTCTTTCACATTATAAAGAAAATGGGCGATCAAGAAACAGCCAAGCACAGATAGGTTAGCCGCCAAAGAATAGGCATTGACCAAGGGTAACGGATCGGTCTCCAGATAGGGATAACCATCCAAGTGAAGTACCAGTATTACGTAGACCAACAGGGCGATAGCAGCCCGACGGACCCAAATGTTTTTCCCCTTTAGACCGCCATAGAATAAAGCCAAAGCTTCTACTGTCCAGGCCAGCTCCGTGACCCACTGTTCCTCCAGTTGCAAAGGTATTGCAATGGTGACAAAGGCTAATCCTGTACCCAGTAATGAAAGGAAGAGTAAATCATCACCCTGCAGCCTCCTTTTTAGGCCCAAAGCTACCATTAGATAAAGCAACGCCAAAATGATCGCAAATAAACCAAGCCAAGCTTCATACCGACTATCTAAATTATTTGCACTGGCCATAAAAAAGAAAGCAGCATTGATAACCAACAATAAAACATCCCTAACTTCGGTTGGCTTCTGGTGGCGAATGTTGTATAAAAAAACAAGGATGCCAAATACAACGAAATAGAGTGTTAAATAACTTTGATTTAACCAGATATTGGTATCTTGATTGCTCATTCCCTGGCTAATGGCATAAACAAGAGCAGTACCCACAAAAGCTAGTTGATTTAGACTGCGCCACTGTTTATAAAAGGCCAGATAGAGAATCGCTAAATCCAGCACCGCCACATAACCCAATAGTGCCGCCGGATTGGCTTCCTCGCTGCCAATTAAGAAAGGTGCCAAAAACCCGGCAATGGTCGACAACACCGCAACACCAAAGGCCTGCTGCCTGACGGCCAGGCTACCACCAGCCACGGTTGTTAAAATCAATAGTGCAAAGGCCGTTCCAGAACCTATTAGGTGATAAAAATTAGCTGCTGCAAAGGTGGTTAAATAGATAATGCCAATGCCGCCCCCGGTAAAGCCCTGGGAAAAATAGCGGTAATTTCGCCGCATCAAGATATCCCCACTAACCAAGAAAACTACACCGGCCAGATAGCCAATAACCATTCTACCCAGTTCACCAATCCACTGATTATCAAAGGAATATTTAAGAAAATAAGCCAAGCCAAAGAGCAATATTAGGATCCCCAGTCGGTTCAAAAGCTTGCCGCCGATGAGACTTTCTAAGCCTTCCTTTACCAAGGTGCCTTTCATCCTCTGGGAGGTTGCATTGATTCTGTTTTTTAGTTGGTTATCCGGCGCAATGTTCCCAGGGCTTTGTCCCATCACTTGTTTTGGGTCACCGGCCCCGGCTTCCAGCACAGCCACCCGTTCCTTTAATCTATCTACTTCGGAAGTTAATGCCTCTATTCTTTCCAACAGCTCTTTGTCCTTCGTCATCATGCACCACCTCTAAGGTTCTTTAACTGAAGAAAGTTCGCAAATCAACATAAGAATCCCTTTAAATGATGGCTACAAATTATGATAGTTTTGTGATAGTTAGTGCAGGAATTTTCTCCTTCAGCTAGAATAGTATTTATATTCGTCTTTTAAATTACCTCCGAGCTGGGTGACCTACGACAAGGGTTATGGTGTTCCAGCCGATAGGGTTCACCCGGAAACAGGTGCACCTCCCGTGCGGAAAGGATGGTAAGGTGTGTTTGTTATACCTTAAACCGCACTATGTTGCGGTTTTTTTAATTTATTTCCGTTCTCCGAGACATTATGCCTAAGGCTATGGCTAGGGTGTTTTGTACGACAGGGTTAATCTGGAAACGGCTTAGCCTCCCCCTTTGGAAAGGAGAGCATTTACCCGCCTTCTATTAAGGGTTGGTTTGTGCTGCTTTTTAGGGGTACAAACCAACCCTTTTACTATTTTATTCCGGGTCGCATCTGTCCCCCATAAATTGGGGCCCCCTTTTAGAAGGACCGCCCGTTAAGGCCAGTTTCCAGCAGTTTTTAGTAAAATTTAAAATTAACTTTAGGGATCTCCAACCCCTAAAACTTCCATAATTGAACAACTCCATGTATTAAGCCTAAGCATAGGCGACCTGCGGCAGCACCGCAGGTTTTTTCTTTATTTGACTAAAGTTCCTGGCACTTTAGTCAAATAAAGAAAAAATTGCTATTGACTAGGACCAGTAGGTTATGTTAAATTTGTTAACAATTACATATTCATCGACAATGATGGAGAAAAGTAGGTCGAACCCAGCCTTCCAGGGAGAAGAAGTCGAGACTGGAAGCTTCTTTAAGGCATGGTTGAGTGAAGTTCTCTCCGGAGTTGCTATACTGAAGAGTAGTAGGTACAGCCGGGATTTCCCGCCGTTAAAAGGGAACAGGTATCGGACTTATATCCCGTACCGGTAATAGCGGCCTTTTGGCAATTTGGGTGGTACCGCGAAATCTAGCATTTCGTCCCTTTGTGGATGAAGTGCTTTTTTATTTACCGTGGGGTGAAGTCCCGTACCTTGTAGAGGTGGGCCTGTATGGCCAATTTGGGTGGTACCGCGGATTAACTCTCCGTCCCTTTGTGGATGGGGAGTTTTTTATTTTTTTGTGAAAGGAGGGTTATCTATGTTAGGGTTTGCTGACCCCCAAATCATTCTCGCTTATATACTTTGCATTCTTTCCGCTGGTTTATGTGTGGCCTACGGAATAAAAAACTGGAATAAAGATTGTTAACGATTGAAAAAGGGGTCTGACCCCGGAGGAGGTCTGTAAAATATGGATTATAACGTGTTAATCCTCTGCATATTGCTTTACCTAGGGATAACGATTCTGCTATCTGTGCTAGCTTTTCGACATACCAAAACAAAAAAGGATTATCTGCTTGCGGGTGGTGAAACACATCCCTCATTAATGGCACTTTCCTACGGTTCTACTTTTGTCAGCACATCTGCCATTGTAGGTTTCGGTGGCTCAGCGGCAATGTTTGGCATGAGTCTCCTCTGGCTAACTTTTTGCACGATATTTGTTGGTGTCTTCATCGCCTTTGTCGTCTATGGCAAAAGAACCCTCCTGATAGGAAAGAAATTAGGAGCTAGTACATTTCCGGAATTTATTGCACTAAGATACCAATCTGAATTCATAAAAAAGTTTTCCGCCTTGGTCATTATAGCCGGCATGCCCGTCTATGCGGCTGCAGTTATGATCGGTTCGGGACGTTTTCTGGAACAGTTACTGAATATAGACTACAATCTGGCAATTATTATTTTTGGTATCATTACGGCTGCCTACGTGATTACCGGCGGTATAAAGGGTGTCTTATATAACGATGCCTTCCAAGCTTCCATCATGTTTTTAGGCATGATCCTGCTTTTTTTTGTGACCTATAGCAAACTGGGCGGCATTACCTCTGCTCACCAGGCACTTACGAATATGACCTCCCTGGTGCCAGAAAGCATGGCCGCCAAAGGTCACCTGGGTTGGACCTCCATGCCTAAACTTGGTTCAGAATACTGGTGGGTCGTCGTTTCCAGCCTAGTAATGGGCGTTGGCATCGGAGTGTTAGCCCAACCACAGTTAGTTGTTCGTTTTATGACGCTTAAGGGTCCCCGTGAAATAAACCGAGCTGTGGTGGTGGGCGGTATATTTATCCTCGTCATGACAGGTGTAGCCTTTACGGTTGGTGCACTCTCTAATGTTTATTTTCAGCAATCCCTAGGAAAAATCTCGATTGCTGCCGTTACGGATGTCGCCACAGGAAAACCAAACATCGACAGTATTATCCCACTTTATGTTCGTTCTGCCCTGCCCAGTTGGTTTGGGTACTTATTTATGATGACTCTTTTATCGGCGGCAATGTCTACCTTAAGCGGTCAGTTTCACGTAATCGGAACTTCCCTTTGCAATGACTTGTATAAAAACGCTACTCTTTCTTCTAACCGTTTCTCCATCCTAGTGGCCCTGGCTGCTTCCATCTATCTTGCCTTGAAACTTCCTGGCAGTATCATCGCAGTGGCCACAGCTATTTTCTTTGGCGTATGCGCTGCCACCTTTTTGCCTGCCTATACCGCTGCTCTATTCTGGCCCCGGGCCACAAAGTCCGGTGTGATCGCAAGCATGATTGCAGGCCTGACATCCAGTATTCTGCTCATGGCCTTTGTTCATGCTAAAGAATCGACGGCCCTTGGCCTAAGCAACCTACTCTTTGGTAAAACGACTCTCGTTGGCATACCCTGGGTCTACATAGACCCCATTATGATCAGTCTGCCACTTTCTGCTGTTGCATTAATAACAGTCAGTTTGTTATCTGAGAAGGTTGACTCGGTTTACCTATTGGAGAAATCCACTGTAAATAAATAACAAAACCTTAATGACTCCCGGCTTCTCTTTTTCTATCAAGCAAGCGCCGGATTCATTAAGTGCTTAAGCCTGCTATAAATGCCGCAGGAAAATCATGGACTGCATGAATTTAAAGGACATCGTATAGCTAGCGAATTCTTTCTTTTTTAATCCCTGCAAAAACAGAATCAACACGAATTATTTTAGTTTTCGTCTTATTCGTAAAGGAATTTTTGTCTTTAGCTCGAATAAATATATTTAAGTCATATAAATTACCTCCGAGCTGGGCAACCTACGATAAAGATTATGGTTTCCTAGCCGATAGGGTTCACCTGGAAACAGGTGTGCCTCCCGTGCGGAAAGGATGGTAAGGTGTATTTGTTATACCTTAAACCGCACCATGGTGCGGTTTTTTAAAATTTACTTCCGTTCTCCGATACATCATGCCTAAGGCTAGCTATGGTATTTTGTACGATAGGGTTAATCTGGAAACGGCTTAGCCTCCCTCTTTGGAAAGGAGAGCATTTACCCGCCTTCTATTAAGGGTTGGTTCGTGCTGCTTTTTTAAGGGGTACGAACCAACCCTTTTACTATTTTATTCAGGGTCGCGCCTGTTTCCCCCATAATAACTGGGGTCTTTTTTAAAAAAATGCCCGATCAATAAGTTTCAGGCATTTTCATAAATATTTTGATACTTAATGGAGCGAGGATTACAAATCATATGGAAACAATTTGTCTTGACAATTGCGTTTATGTAACGGGTAATGCCCGAACCTCAGAGCGCTCCACCGTAGGAAATGTCACGGACGTTTTTGCCGTTGAGGTGGTAATAAACATCGAAACGGACCAGATTGTGGAGGCATCCTGTACCCTGGTAACGGAATTAGGCAGACAGTTTGTCCGAAACCTGTTGCTAGGTCACAACTTTATCCTGGGGATAGAAAAAATTATCCAAGACATCGATTTATATTATCAGGCATTACCTAAAAAATCATTGATAGCAGCTTTAAAGGATGCCAACAATAAATATAAAAATTATAAAAAGAAGATTACCAAATAGGCAACAGAGCCTTGCGGATAATTTAAGTTAGTTTTTCCGTTCCGGACAAAAAGCCGCCACTATCCTTTTTGTCTGTAAAACGGCAAGAGCCTAACAACTAAAAACTATTATGGGTTTTTAGGGGTTGGGTTTTCCTCCAACCGGGTAACCCTACAGGAGGTGTTGTACTGCCAAGAAATATCCGGGAATCTAGTTTTGATCAGGCATAAGTACAATTATGGAGGGATAAAACTAATGAATCAAATAGGCTTATTTATTAATGGTGAATGGATTACAACCAATCAAAAGGAAATGGTTTTGAACAAAGCAACCGGCGAACCGATCGCTGAAATATGTGTTGCCGGTCCCGCTGAAATTGATCAAGCAATTACCGCCGCTTCCGAAGCATATAAAAGGGAAAAAATTGCCCCTTATCGTCGTTATGAGATTTTGCACCGTGCCAGCCAATTAATGATGGAACGCCAAGAGGATCTGGCCCTGACCATCGCCCTGGAAGTTGGAAAAACCCTGAAGGAAGCGATGGGTGAAATTGCCCGGGCAGCACAAACTATTTTGATTTCTGCCGAGGAAAGCAAAAGAATCCAGGGTGAAGTGATCGCTATTAACGGTTCTCCCGGGAATGAAAACCGTAGTGCTTGGACCATGCGAGTACCCCTTGGGGTGGTTTGTGCCATTACTCCCTTTAACGTACCGGCAAACCTAACTTGCCACAAAATAGGACCGGCTCTTGCTGCCGGCAATGCTGTTGTTTACAAACCAGCCAGTACCACTCCCCTCATTGGAGCAAAACTCTGTGAAATATTTGCTGACGCAGGTTTGCCCGCAGGATATTTAAACATGGTGATGGGACCGGGTTCTGTAGTGGGTGAGGCTTTAGCTAAGGATGAAAGAATTGCCTTCTACAGCTTTACCGGAAGTGCTGCTGTGGGTATGAGATTAAAGAACTCCGTAGGTTTTAGGAGGGTTTCCCTCGAATTAGGTTCGAACTCCCCAACCATTGTCCATCGTGATGCCGATGTCGCCAAGGCTGCAGAAGCTTGCACCAGGGCCGCCTTTGCGAATGCTGGTCAGCTTTGTATTTCAGTCCAAAGGGTTTATGTACACAAGGATGTTTATGAAGAGTTTTGTGAAAAGGCCATTTCACTAACAAAAACCTTAAAGCTGGATAACCCCCTGCTCCCCACCACGGATGTTGGTCCCATGATCAGCGAAAAGGAAGCGATTCGGGCA
Organism: Desulfotomaculum sp.; assembly: GCF_982386235.1. Taxonomy (NCBI): domain Bacteria; kingdom Bacillati; phylum Bacillota; class Clostridia; order Eubacteriales; family Desulfotomaculaceae; genus Desulfotomaculum; species Desulfotomaculum sp. Next base: position 77,957 of record NZ_CEVWQM010000011.1, read on the forward strand.
GAAGAGTGGATTAAGGAAGCAGTGGCAGAAGGGGCTGAAGTACTGGTAGGTGGTCATCGCAACGGGCCCTTCCTGGCACCCACAATTTTAACCAAGGTTCAACCCCAAATGAAATGTAGTTGCAATGAGGTTTTTGCACCAGTCTTTAGCATCGTATCCTACGAAAACATCGATGAAGCCTTTCGATTGGCCAATGATTCCGATTATGGACTGCAGGCTGGTATTTTTACCAACTCCCTTGATTTGGCCATGCGTGCTGCCGCAGAACTGGAAGCAGGTGGCGTAATTATCAATGATGTCTCCACCTTCCGGGCAGATATGATGCCCTATGGAGGTTGGAAACAAAGTGGTATTGGTAAAGAAGGCCCCCGTTATGTCATTGAAGAAATGACAGAAGAAAAGATTATTGTTTTTAATAATTAAATAACTTTAGGTATAGGCAATCTGCGGCCCCGCCGTGGGTTGCCTATTTATATGCTCTTCCCAGCAATAAGAAAAGCTAAGGCTCACGCCAGCCTATAGCGTGAACCTTAGCTTTTCTTATACTTTCTGCCCTGATAGTATAAAAAAAACTCGGCTGAGCCGAGTAATAAAAAAAGCGGGGTATGCTTTTACACAAAAATGATTATACGACACTACTCGACTTATGTCGAGTGTTTTTCGTCATTTTTTTCTATTCTAGCCAATAAAGTACCCAGCCTTTCCCTGGGTTGACCCTCCCTATGCAGTAAATCAATGGTTTGCTGCAGCCACTGTAACACGCCCTGTTCATCAGTTAGGGAGCAAACTTCCTGGGCCAATTGCGGCCTGCGTCCCAATTTGCCACCCCGTAGGACCCTGTAGCCAATGTTGCCTGTGGCAATGGCACCCGTGGGACAACTTTGAGCACATTTACCACAATTTAAACACAATGAACGATCAATGTGAGGACCTTGTTCAGCCAAGCTAATGGCTTGATCCGGGCAAGCAGCAACACATCGGCCACAGTCTGTGCAGCCCTCGCCTACCACTGGTACTGCCTGCCCCTGCAGGGCAAAATCTTTAATCTGTGGTTGACTGCAGGAGTTTGGACAGCCCGCGATGGCCACACGAAAAATATGGTGCGGCATGGCTCTGGTACTGCCAAGACGAGCCAACTGTTTATTGGTAAAGTCTGTTTGCTCAAAAAATTCTTTAAAAACAGACTCCATACGATCCAAATCGATAATTGCACGGTGACAGTTACGGCATCTCGTGATTTGGTACATATTCGTATCGACCTGACCACGGTTATTTTCTTTATGTTGCATGTTTAACCTCTTTTCCTTCAGCTAGCGAATAATGGCCATAATAAACAAGATCGAAATGCCTAGAAATAAGTTGATTGCAGAAAACCAAATAAATCGATTCTGCATCCCAGTAAAACCAGGCGTCGGCTGCTCGCCGGGCCTTTGGGGTGCCTCGGCTGGAATGCGCTTGGCATAGTTTAAACTAACAATGGCCGTAAGAAAGACCATGATTAGGAACAGGCTGATCTTTAGAAGCATTAGTTTACCATAGCTGGTCATAACAAACAGGTCAAACATATAGAAACGTCCATAGATGCGATAAGTACCCGTTACAGCTAACACCGCAATACTGGCCCAGGCCCAATTTTTAAAACGCTCAATGCCCATTAGACGCAAAAATTGCGGTGGTATCCCTTTCGCTCCCACCGCCGGTGTCAGGACTATCATCATGAAAATCATACTGCCAATCCATGTGGTAAAGGCCAGATCATGAAAGAATCTGGCTATTTGTGTTAAGGTAAGCATTATTTTAGGCCCCTTACTTTACGGCTTTGTTAAGTTCTTGCAGCAGTGCCTGCACATCCAAACCATGCAGCATCGCCCCCTTTTCCAGAGACTCCAGTTGGGCAGTGGGACAGCTCAGGCAGCCCATGCCATACCGCTGAAATACTTCTACCGTTTGAGGAAATTCCTTTACGATGTATCCCATGGTCATGTCGCTGGTAATCTTAGACATTCATCATTCCTCCTAAATACGTATAGTTTGCTCAATTTATGGCTGATTATCCAATTATGCAAGTCTCCCGGCCAGAAGCTTCTGCGTTGCCTTTGATCTTGTGATCATGATACTCCTTTTATTCTTAACACTCCGTGAGAAATATAACCAACTCCCTGTGATATGACTCACAGGTTAAAAAAATAGGGTTAGCAACACTCCCTTTTCTCCTTGTCTATCGGTAGAAAAACCTGAACGAGCGTGCCTTCGTTTATTTTACTTTCTACCCGAATGGTACCACCGTGCTTATCAATGATCCACTTGGCTATGGCCAAGCCTAAGCCACTGCCACCGGTTTGTTTGGTCCTGGATTTATCAGAGCGATAAAATCGATTAAATATATGTGGCAAGTCATTTTCGGGGATACCTAAGCCGGTATCTTCAATTGAAATCACCACCTTGGATTTTTGGGAAAGGCAATTTATCATGATTTTTCCGGTCTCGGGTGTGTACTTGATACTATTATCAACAAAAATACGGAGTGCTTCCTTGATCAATTTGCGGTCGGCATAAAATAGAGTATCCTGGCAGTTGCTCAAGTTGATAATTTCATGGCAATGATCCATTAGCTTTGTTTCTTTGATAACTTCATCAATAAGATCATTGAGCGGGAATTGTTTTTTATCGATCTTCTGATAATTCTTATCACCCCTGGCTAAAAACAAGAGCTTTTCCACCAGCTCCTTCATATCCTCTGCCTCGGTTTTCATTGCTGCAATGGATTCATCCAGGATGGATGGGTCATTTTTACCCCACCGATCTAACAAATTCGCATAACCTTGAATGACAGCAATGGGAGTTCTCAGCTCATGGGAAGCATCCGAAACAAACTGATTTTGCTGTTCGTAGGAGGACTGTATGCGATCCAGCATACCATTGAAGGTTGCTGCCAGTTCCTTTAATTCATCATGGGAACCGGAAACGTCCAGCCTGGTATCTAACTCATTAATGGTAATGTTTTTTACGGTTCGTGTCATCGTTGCCACTGGCTTAAGCATTTTTTTGCTTTTGTGCCAGCCAATGATCATCACGAAGCTGACCGCTATAAGGGTTAGACCAAAAAGGATAACGGCCAATAAAATTACACTCGAAATCTCCTTAGCTAAATAATTAGTAATTTGAATATACCCCTGCTGTGAACCCCAGGACATCGCATAGCTGGAAACCAGAGCTAAGCCCGAAGTACTGAGTGTATCGTTGTAAGAACCACTGAAATTGGTCTGAATACTAGTCAGGAAATAATTCCCCCAATGCATCTTGTTTTTTTCTTTATCCAAGAAAACTGGTTCTTTATTTACTGCCGTGCTATATAGAACTTTCTGGCCCTCGTCAAACAGGGTTATTTCCGCCCGACTAAGTTTAGCCAAATTCTCAATGTTTCCAGCGGGAATTTCATCGCTTTCTCTTAGGTAAGCGGCAACAATTTGCTGATCCTTCCTTATATTTTCGGCAACATTGACCCCTAGATAAGCAATGGCTGTGATACAAATAGCTGTATTCATTACCAGCAGCAGCAAAGAAAATATCACCGCATATACCGTGGTGATTTTGAAAGTAATGGAGAATCTTAGCCTCTTAACCAACCATTTATAAAGTTTACCAAGTACCATCGGGAGGATTTTTAAAATTTCTAAGCCTAATCGCAACATAAACGTTACGATTTGAATCATTATTTTTAAAAACGGTCGTTCATGCTTCATCTTTTAAGAGATACCCCACCCCTCGAACCGTATGAATAAACTTGATATTCAATCGGTCGTCAATTTTGCTTCTCAGGTATCGGATATAGACATCCACAACGTTTGTATCTCCTACATAATCATAGCCCCATACCGCTTCCAGAATTTTATCCCTGGTAAGCACAATGTTTTTATTTTTCAAAAGGTATTTGAGCAATTCAAACTCCCTCTTCGTTAGGTCAATGGGTTCGTTTTTAAACGTTAGCAAATATTTTGCTACGTCTAACTTTAGGTCGTGAACCTGTAAAACTTTATCCGGTTCAGCATGAGCCTTTCTTTTTAAGGCTACCCGGATTCTGGCTAAAAGCTCCTCAATGGCAAAGGGCTTCGTTACATAATCATCTGCACCCATGTCCAACCCCATGACCTTATCCATGGTTTCATCTTTGGCTGTCAGCATGATCACAGGAATGTCCGAGTTTTTTCTAATTCTCCTTAATACCTCCAGACCATTTACGGAAGGAAGCATAATATCTAAAATGATTAAATCAAAATCCTCTTCTAATGCCTTTTCTAAGCCGGTTCTGCCATCATAGGCCTTTACTACCTCATAGCCTTCATGGGTTAACTCTAACTCTAAAAACCTTGCTATTTTTACCTCGTCCTCAACCAATAGAATTTTTTGTCCGTCCATTAATTTTCCTCCAAAAATATATACTTAAAATAATTATAACCCTTCAAGCCGCAAGGGATTATGAAAAAATAACCTACACTTTTTAATGTAGGTTATTTTTCATGGGTATTTTATTAAGCTGTGGTGTTTCGATCTTCCTCGGTTAATTTCTTTTTCGCTAAATCCACCGCGTTGGATATTTTATTGAGGGTTTGGTTAACCTTGATATCTTCCCCGCCTTTCCCCTTAAACCTCATTCGATGACCTGTGACCAGTGCCAGTAGGAGAACTGGGATCACAATATAGGAAGCAAACACCGTTAGGATAATCGAAAGGGTCACAGACAGATCAAGTACCGTACGATCCTTTTTCTTTATCACAAACCTTGTATTGTTTGCTTTATGAAAAAGACTCTTCATTTTAGAAGAGCAGTCCTGCTCTTTTTCCGGTTTAATTCGATTCTCCTTTTCAAGATAAATTAATGCTTCCAGTAAATCACCGTTGCAGTGTTCCAGGGCTTGCTTAGCATCCCCATAGCTTACATTGGCCCTTCTCTTTAATTCATCAATATGGTCTAAGTTAAATGTCATTTTGAATCCCTCCATTTATAATTTATCTTATCGTTATTATAGGACGGGTTAACTAGAGGATAATTAGTAGAAGATTAGAATTTGATTAGAAATGAAGTTAACAGACATCCTTTCGCAAGCAAGAAGCCCCTGTGTTATAAAAAAGGGACTGTTACACCAAGAACCACTGGGTTCATCGTGTAACAGTCCTACGTGTAGGTTATCCCTCAATTTTTTCAAAGATGGTCCATCCTATTATAGCATTTCCTTCGACACCATGCTCAATTTTTCAGACATTTTGGCATTGTTCTCAATTGCTTTGGCAATATATTGGGATGCTTCGGATTGACCTTCACTTATTTCACTGGTTTTTCCAATGTATTCCATTAAATTACCCGTGTTATCGTGTATTTCCTTGACGATATTGGCAATGTCCTTAACGGAAACCGCACTTCTGTCAGAGAGTTTTCTTATTTCATCGGCAACAACATGAAAACCCCGACCGGCTTCACCAGCCCTTGCTGCCTCTATGGCAGCATTTAAACCCAATAGTTTGGTCTGTCCCGCAATATCCCGAATGAATTTTAGTATTTCATCGGTCCTATGCAGCCGATTTTGAGTTTCTTGCGCCACATTGGTTAACTGAACCAGCATGGCTGTAAGCTCTTGGGACGCTGCGGACATCTCCTCTATGCTGCTGCTGATCTCCTCCGTTGATGCGGCCAGGGTTTCGGAAATGCTCGCCACCTCTTCCTGCATAGAAATATCAAAGCCCACCCCAATGGCACCAATGATCTGACCATCTTCAATAATTGGCAGGGCCACGGCTTTAAAAGGATAGCCAAACACTTCCTTGGGAACCATTGTTTCATTCCTTTGACCGGTTGCCAAAGCAGCGGCTATGCCATCCCCTTGAGCAATTTTATCTCCCGGTTTTACCTTGACATCAATCCTTTTACCCGGTAGATACTTGATAAACTTTTCCTGGTCGGTTAAAGCAATCATGCAATCCATTGGGAAAATACCCCTAATAAGCTCCAGAACCTCACCCAATACTTCTATTTTTTGTAAACTCATCGGTTGTCCCTCCAGGTTAAAAATCTCCTCAATTAAAAAACCTTCCAAAAAAGACCTATACATACTTTTATATTCAACACATACTCGAAATCTCCTGTAATTTGGGGTTTATATACAATTACAGTATAAAACGAATATTTTTTGGAAGATTATTTGTTAACTTCCAAAAAAGGTGAAAACATGAAACTATGTAAGTTTTTATCAAAGGCTCTGGGCTATGACGGGCCTCCAACCGATCGTAAATTTATCCTAGAGGAAACAAAAGAAGAAAAGTTACTGGCTGCCGATGGTGACATCAAGGGGGACACTGTCAATGCTGCACACCCCCGACGTTCGTTGAAAAAGCCTAAAAAAACCAGCCAGAATGAACAAACCGCCAATGAACAATATACAGGGGAATTACGACACACTCTTTCTGAAAACATTTTGTATTTGGAAGAGAAATTTCATCTGCCTAAAAATAAGGATGTTATTTTTCGTTCCTTTACCATTAGTACCGTTCCAGAGGTAAGTGCTGTCCTGCTATATTTGGAAAACATGGTGGATAAACAAGCCATTAACCATTCCATTTTACAACCTCTCATGCTGCTTAGTCATCTGAACCCGAACCAAGGTGCCAACTTAGCCACCTACCAAAGGATCTTGCAAAGCTATTTGCCCAGCAATCATGTTCGAAAGCTAACGATCTACGATGAAGTTATCACGGAAGTTACTGGCGGGGCCACCGTGATCCTTTTTGATGGCTGCTCCTATGGCTTAGCTGCCGAAACCAGAGGTTTTGCCTTTCGCAATATCGAAGCGGCCAGAACAGAGCAGGTTGTCCAAGGCCCCCAGGAAGGTTTTAACGAAAATATCCAGGACAACACCTCACTAATCCGGAAACACCTGCGGACGGAGCAACTAATAACCGAATATGAAAAGGTGGGAGTGCGTAACAAAACCAGTGTTGCCATTATGTATCTAGAGGATCTGGCCAACACAAATTTAGTGAAAGAGGTTAAAAGCCGTGTTACCGGCATTAATGCCGATTACCTGCCAGAAAGCGGTACGTTGGAAGAGTTTATCGAGGATCATACCTTTTCCCTGATCCCTCAGATTATTAAGACCGAGCGGCCAGACCGGGTGGCTTCCATGTTGATTGAGGGGAAGGTGGCCATTGTGGTGGATAACGACCCCTTTGTCATGCTTGTGCCCACAACCCTTTGGGACTTGCTGCACAGTCCCGAGGATCATTATGTGCGCTTTCCCTATGGCTTTTGGTTACGATTTATCCGTCTGGCGGCAGCCCTTTTAACCGTACTCTTACCTGCCTTATATGTGGCGGTGGCCACCTTTCACCAGGAAATGATTCCAACGGATTTGCTCTTGTCCATCGCTGCTGCCAAGGAGCGGGTACCCTTTCCCACCATTGTGGAGGTTCTCCTAATGGAATTCTCCTTTGAATTAATTCGGGAGGCAGGGGTTCGGGTGCCGGGAATTATCGGACCCACTGTGGGCATTGTGGGAACTCTAATTCTTGGTCAGGCTGCTGTGGCAGCCTCCCTGGTCAGCCCTATCCTCATCATCGTAGTAGCCGTAACCGGGTTATCCTCCTATGCCATACCCAGTTATTCTGCTGGTTTTGGCCTTCGCTTTATGCGGTTTATTTTTATCTTCTTGGCGGCAACCCTAGGCTTTTTTGGCATTTCCACAGGGTTATTTATCGTTTTTTGTCTTTTACTGAGCATGAATTCCTTTGGGGTCCCCTTTCTGGCCCCGGTGGCTCCAAAGACTGTCCGCAGTGCTGACATCTTGATACGTTACCCGGTATGGAGTCAAGAGCAGCGGCCAGATTACTTACAAACGAAGGATAGGCAGCGTCAGGTCAACAAAAGTCGTCGTTGGCTAACGAAAAGCCCCGACCAAAGGAAGGATGGTGGATCTGCTGGTGCAGGAAAACAAAATCGGAGAGACTGAGGCCATTGTTTTACTAACCACCGTCATGACCGGCAAAATCTTTCTAACCTTTCCGAATACCATGGTCGGTTATGGCGGTAATGCCAGTTGGCTGATTATTCTGTTCTCTGGCTGCCTGGCATTGATTTTGTTTTCCTTTATTCTGCGGTTTCTCAACAAGTTTGGAGGGAATAGTTTTCCAGAAAGTGCAGAAAATATCGCCGGTCCCTATCTAGGCACGATGATTGTGTTAGCCGTGCTGGTGCCCTGGCTAATTGATGTGGCCATGACCCTGCGCAAATTTTCAGAAATGATGGTGATTATCGCCCTACCCGAGACTCCCATTAGTGTAATGGTGATTACCTTTATCGTTGCCTCTGCTATTGTTGCTTATTTAGGAGTGAACACCATCGCCAGGGCTGCTTATCTATCCTTCCCTCTTTCTTTGGGAGCGGTATTATTTATCATCATTCTAACCTACCCGGCTTGGAATTTAGATTGGCTCTTTCCCCTATTGGGTAAAGGGCTTGATCCGATTCTCCGGTATGGCATCTTGCGTAGTTCCGACTATGGCGAATTAAATCTTTTATATGCTATTCCTCTAATTTTTTATTCCCAACAAATCAAAAGGATCGGTTATAAAAGTATTGTGCTAACCATGCTCATCTTTTTTGTGGTAATTATCACCTATCTGCTAACTTTTCCGGCTGTGGTGGGGGAAGAACCTTATTTGCCTTTGTACATGATGGCCCGTGGTGTATATTTGGGCCGATTTCTCCAAAGGATTGAGGCAGTTTTCGTGCTTTTTTGGGTTATTAATGGCTATCTCTGGATTTCCATCGGGATCTATGGTTTCTGCAAGATTCTTTGTGATCTATTAAGACTACCGGATTATCGGCCCTTAATTTTACCAACCGCCATTTTGATCCTGGCCATTTCCTTTATTCCTGCCAGTTTGCCCGATGTTGTATTATTTTCTATTTATACTTACCGGGAATACAGTTTTATCCTTATCTTTGGTATTCCCGCCCTTCTTTTACTGATCGCCCACCTGCGGGGGAAAGGGGTTCCGGCAGAAAATGAAGCAAAATAAAAGATGGCTAGCCCTACTGGCACTTTTTTGTCTCCTTTTGCTGTTTTCCGGTTGCGGCAGTCATTATGAACCAGATGCCTTATCCTATGTGCTGCTGATTGGCATTGATGAGGGCACGCAGAATAACCTGCGGATCTCCTTTATGATTGCCAACCCTAAGGAGCTAGCAGGTGGCAGTGGTGCCCAGAACGGTACCGGAGGTGGTGATGAAGTCAAGGGTACCGCTTCTCCGGTAGCCACGGTGGAATCTCCCAGTCTGTATGCCGCCATGAATATGGTAAACACCTTTGTGGGGCGAAAAATTTCCCTGATGCATGCCAAGGGTATTATCTTTTCCGAGAAAATGGCCCGGAACGGTTCCATGGCAATCTTTATCCCAGCCTTAACCCAGTATCGAGAAACCAGAGGGACCGCATTTCTGGCGGTATCAAAAGATAAACCTGAAAAAATATTGCATGAGATGAAGCCGCTGTTAGAGGCTAATCCTGCTAAGTATATTGAACTTTTGGCAGCCACTAGCCAATATACTGGATTTATTCCTTCGATTCAGTTGCAAGAGTTTTATAATGAGTCAAAGGTAGAGGGCATCGCACCGGTTTCTATTTTGTTTGCCAGTTCTAAGAATAAACCATCGGAGGACGGTAAGGGAACTCTTCGCCGGGAAGGGGCCTATGTTGCCGGACAGATGGCGAAAAGGGGTGGTGTAGCCTTGGAAGCCATGGGTGCAGCGGCTTTTAGAGACGGTAAGATGGTGGGGGAACTAAACGGGGATGAAACCACCGTGCAGGCTATGCTGCGGGGTAAATTTAAACGTGGGATCTTTTCCATGGAAGATCCCCTGAAACCCAAAAACATTCTTTCGATGGACGTCGTGTCGGCCAGAAAGCCCAAAATTAAAGTCCGTTTAACCAATCAGGGGGCTGTCATTGATGCCAAAATCAGTTTGGAGGGCAACCTGCTTGGGGCTACCAGCACCATTGATTATGCTTTACCCAAGTACCGGCCTATCCTGGAAAAGGTCTTTGCAGATATGATAAAAAAACAGGCGGAGGATTTAATAATTAAGACCCAGCAGGAATATAAAGCAGATATTCTGGGCTTTGGCACCAAAGCCAGGCACTTGGTATTAACCCAAAAGCAATGGCAAGAATTAAAGTGGCGGCAACTTTATGAACAGGCTGAGGTAAATATTGAAGTGGACTATAAACTTAGGCGAACCGGCAACTTGTTTCGCATCATGCCCCTGCTTAGACCCGAACAGGGCATTGATGAAGGAGATAACCCGCTATGATTACGATCATTCTTGGTTTATTGATCTTGCTCGTGGCTATCATTAAATTGGTAAACTATGGCCGTTGGTCCGGTAAACAAGGGAACCTAAGGGGTGCCCTGGGCCTTTACCTGCTGGCTATCCTCACAATCGGAACCCCAGTGGGAGTATATGTGTTAAATATGCTAAGATAAACGAGGCTACCTGGAAAATGTGTTGCAAAGGGAAGGGACCCTTGCTCAATTTGAGCCAGGGTCCCTTCCTAAAGTGATTCGTCTTTAAGCCTCATAAAAACCATAGCCTTTACCAAAGAACAGTAGAATCAGGATTAAGAACAAAATAAAGGAATAATTGTTACCAGAACCTCCACACATATTAAATCCTCCTTCCTCATTGAGTTACCCCATAATATGGAAGGCGGTCAGAAAATGTTACATTGGTATTTAAGCTTTTAACTGGTAATAATTTGGTTGCCGGGAAGCTCTATACCGGAAGTAAATCATCGCAGCCATCGTTAAGGGAAGCAGGGTTGTGAAAAACATAATCTGAAAACCTGTAATGACTGCTACATAGCCCCAGATAATGGTTCCTAAACCAATTCCCAGGTCAAAGGCAGCAAAGAAGGTACCCGTGGCAGCACCCCTACGGTGGGCCGGTACAAAACGCACGGCTAAAGCCTGTAAAGTGGGAATGCAAAATCCAAAACCAAGGCCAAAGACTGCGCCGGCAATAAGGAAACCTACGATGGTGTGAGAAAAACCAATGGCTGTTATCGCGATAAACAGGGCCAGATGGCCAATCAATAACACCCTATCGGTACCACCTCTATCGGTCCAGCGACCGGATATAGGTCGGGAAATGAGCATGGTTATGGCATTGGCCGTAAAAAACAAGCCAATATTGGCAATGCCACATTCAGCCGCATATAAGGTAATAAAAGAAATCACTGCCCCGTAAACAACGGCCAAAAAAAATATCACGCCTGCTGCCGGCAGTGCATTCTTCTCCAGTAGACTAGCCCAAATGCCGCTAAAGGAGTTAACCGAAGCATTGCCGGGAGTATTCGCATCTTTCACAGGCACACTGCAGAAAAAGGACAACAAAGCCAACAGACATACGGCTAGAATTAACAGGGAGTAACCTGATTTACCCACCAACCACAGACCGACTAAAGGGGCCAGGGCCATTGAAAGAGATGAGGTTAACCCAAAATAGCCCATTCCCTCACCTAAACGAGCCGTGGGCAAACTATCCGCCACGATGGTGCCAATGGCTGTGCTGACCACTCCGAAGGCTAAACCGTGAAAGGCACGTACCACCATCAGCAGGGAAACAGTCGAAGCAAGTTTATAAAGGACAGAGGAGGCCAGTACCATCGACATCCCTAGGATCAAAATTTTTTTACGGCCATAGTAATCGACTAACCAACCAGAGATGGGCCGAATGAACGTAGCACTAATGGTATAGGCACCCATGACATAGCCCACCGCCCTTTGATCTCCACCAATCTCCAATAGATACAAGGGTAGTGTGGGGAGAAGTACATGCATACTCATAAATAAGGTCAAGTTGGCCATGCAGAGTAAAATGAAATTTCTAGTCCAAATGGAAACTGTTTGCCCCACTGCCAACTTACCCGCGGCCTGTTGGACCGTTGCCAAATCTTCTTTCAAAATGAAGCCCTCCAATATTAATAAGCTGTACGGAGGTACAGCTTCCACAGAAATCGGCCTTTTTTAATCTACCTAAGTAAATGTTATAACAAAAATAGCAATCTGTGAAGTGGCATATTATACTTGGCAAACCGTGTTCTTAATTAAATTTTAAGGGGTTGTTCGCTAGAACCATTTGGTTCATAGCAACAACCCCTTCTTGCTGGTTACGACATTTTAGAAATATTATCAGCAGTAGCTTTATTGGAGCCCTTAGGAACAAAGGACTTACAGCAGGTTTCCATGCATGTTCCAGCGGATTCGGGAGTTAGCTGAGTTGCCATGCTAGCATCTATCTTATCGGGTTGGGAAGCACCAAATTTGTCTGTGGCCACCAATATCTCATTGGCATGACATTTGTTCCCTTGGTTCCAGTAGTGACAATCACTAACAATACAATGGATGTGCTGATTCAAAGTAAATCCCTCCTTTTAATTTAATACGATTCTCGGCTTATTTTGTACAAAACCGCTAGGGATTATGTAACCTATTGGTAACTTCCCACCGGAGTAATATTGCTGATATTCGGACCATCCATCCCATTGAGGCTGCCTGTATAATCCATACCGCCTGTCATCGTATTGAGATGATTGCTATAGGCGTTTTCCTGGTTCCCTATGTTTTCCACATTGGATATGTTTGGCATAGTAGACATGGGTGTATAAGTACGCATCATCGTTTCTGTTGTCATCTGCTTCATGGTGGGAACCTGGTAATAACCGTTTTGATTCATATACTGCCAAACCTCGTAAGCCATTTCCGAGCAGTTAATGGACCCTTGTTGGACCATTCTTCTTAGGGTAAGGTCCGCACATTCTAGGGAAGCCATTGATTTTAAAATAGCAGAGGATTTATGGTAGCCAAGCATACCACTGGCTATATCCTTGTTATCTAGCCTTTGCTGAGGAGAATTCGGGCTTTGTGCTTTTGGGTTGTCTAAACCGTAAATCGGCTGACTGTTGATGGGGGCGTCGTACGGTCTTATCTGAGTCATTCCCTTTTGAGTGAATGCACTAACCATATTATTGTATTCCTGGGTCAAAAAGTTTATTTGTTTGTCAATGATTAAAGATAAACTCTGATCTGTAATATAGGGTCTATAAAGTTCAAATTGATTGATACCATCGATGGTCCCTGTAAGAACTTCGTGCAATTCCATTACTTCGTGCGCTCCATATTGAGCAGTCATATTTTAGCCTCCTTTTTATTTTTGTTACTATTTCACATTGGTATTTTTAATATTCTATATTTGGGTAATTGTTACGAATTTTAAATAAAATAATCCTTTATCAAAATTTCAGCCCTTTGGTCGGCACAAAAAGAAACCGCACTGCATGGGTATGATAATCCCATTACCGTGCGGTTTCCCTTTGTGCAACTGCTGCTAAAATTCCTTTTATAATTAAAGCAGGTGTAGGTGGACAACCGGGAACATATACATCTACCGGCAGATGCCTTGCAACACCACCGCCAGCGGCGTAAGCTTCTTTAAATATGCCCCCGCCGCAGGCACAAGCCCCAACTGCCACAACTAAAGTAGGTTTAGGGCATGCCTGATAGGTCTTTTGCAGTGCGATTTCAAGATTTCTGGTTACTGATCCGGTAACCAGCAACAGATCAGCATGGCGGGGTGATGCCACAAAATCCACTCCATACTGTTGTATATCATACACGGGGTTGGTGGTGGAATTAATTTCAAAATCACATCCATTACAGGCACCCGCATCAACATAGCGGATATGAAGGGATCTACGACAAATTTTTCTGATTTTGTTTCGTAAATCTTGCCCTAATTGCTCTTCTGAGGGGTTATGGGTAATAATGGGGATATCTGTCTCATCGATGGCACTTACAGGGCAAACCTGGCGACAGGCATGACAGAAAATACAAACTCTGGGGTCAACAAGCTTATTTATCATCGCCCCAGTAGGACATATTTGTGTGCATCTCTGGCAACCGGTTTGACAAACTTCTTGATTAATAATTGGCAGACCTCTCCCGCAGCCTTGATCCCGCGTATTTATATCTTCCGTAACGATCCGGGTATTCATTAAACCTTTTAGCAATTTTAGCATTATGGGTTCACCACCACTTTATCGATCTAAGCATGCATAACATAATTCAAAACTTTTATTAATTAAAGGAAAGTCAGGGATAATATTACCAGGTACACATAGGGGCAGGACCGGCCAATTGCAATGGGAGGCAGAACGAACCATATAACGGTAAATTGTATTGTTAGGCCCACTCATCACCCAATGCACATTGGCACCCCGGGCTGATTCGGTATAACCGACGGACGTCCGGTACGGTGGTAAATAAGGAATCTCAACAACTACTTTGCCCTGTGGCATTTGCTTAAGGGCCTGCTGCAAAATAGCAAAGGATTGCTGACATTCTTCAATCCGTTGCTTTAATCGACAATAAACATCTCCCCCCATTTGAACCGGCACCCGAAAGTCTAATTTTCGATAGGCTCCATAGGGTAAATCCCTGCGCAAATCCTTGTCAACCCCCGAAGCCCTGGCTGCCGGACCAACTGCTCCCAGTGTTAATGCTGTTTCCGTGTCTAAAATTCCGGTTGTTTGAAGACGATCAAGTATTGACTGAGATGAAAGTATGGTAGCGGTAAGATTATTCAATTCTTGCTCCAGTTCGATTAATTCCAAACTAGTTTTTGGGGTAATCCTTAAATCTTTTCTTAAGCCACCGGGAATGACCATTCCCCTGAGATACCGGTGACCCGTTAGGCGCATATTTATTCTCATCAGCCGTTCCTTTAGAATAGCCCCACGGCTAATACCAAAGGAAAAGCCCACCCCGGCACAAATATTGCCAATATCCCCAATATGATTGTAAAGCCGTTCCAACTCCAATAGGATCGTCCGGCTATACAATGCCCTCTTAGGGGCATCTACTCCTGCCAAGGTTTCGATAGCTTGGGCATAGGCTACTACATGAGACGCGGAGCAAACACCACAAACCCTTTCTGCAACCAGTGTTGCATCATAATAGGACTTTCCTTCCGCTGCCTTTTCGATCCCCCGGTGGGTATAAAATAGTTGTGCTTGTAAATTTATTACGTCTTCACCGAAGGCAAAAAATCTAAAATGCCCCGGCTCAATAATCCCTGCATGAATGGGTCCTACTGGAACCTGATAAATCCCTTCTCCCTTGACAGAACAAAATTCCATTTCCCCCGCAACTCTCGGAACCTTTGTGTTTGAAATGAAATCCTTGCGCAAGGGGTAAACATTCGCCGGCCAGTCCGGATGAACAGCTAACCTACGCATATCCGGATGTCCCTCTGGGATAATGCCGAACAGATCCTTCATTTCTCTTTCCAACCAGTGTGCTGCAGGCATAATGGGAGTAATGGATGGGTAGGTTGGGTTCTTAGCCTCCAACACGATCTTTATTTCAACGATGATCTTTTCAGCGGGAAGGGCAAAAACCGAATATACCGCAAAATTTCCAAAAAGTTTTCTTTTATCTGTGGCTGTCATCGTTAATAAAAAAGCCCCACGTTTTTTTAAAGTGGCTACCACTTCGGGAAATTTTTCCGCTGCTACACCCAGTTTAATCCTTTGGACTGCAAAATGTGAAGTTACCTTAATCAGATCATATTCCTGGTGATCGTTAATTACCTTCCAAAATGATTGACTATACACTTGGTATACCTCCATTGGACATAAAATTCACTACCCTGCCTAACCACTGTTGAACCACATCTGGCATATATATTCCTTGGATAAGCAACAAACAAATGGGTAACAGAACGAGTAAATGGCTTACCGAAAACTGCTCCCCCCTGGGAAAGCGAGTTGGCAGATTACTGAAATACATTTTACCTGCGAAATAAATTAACCCCGTAAAAACAACCGCTATAACCATTAGAAAAACCAAGCCCACTCCTGTACCAAGGGTTTGAAAAACCTGGGCGGCAACATTTAATTCGCTAAAAAACAACCCGAAAGGTGGTGCCCCTCCAATGGCAAGCAGACCGGCCATAAAGATTGCCGAAGTAATGGGTAGTAGTTGACCAATTCCTTGCATTTTGGGAATTAACTTACTTCTATAATTTTGCGTCAACGTGCCCGCACTAAGAAATAAAACCGACTTGCCCAGAGCATGGTTAATGAGATGCAACACGGCACCCGTGTAGCCCAATACGCCGCCTATTCCTACACCTAGGATGATGATACCTACGTGTTCAACACTGGAATAGGCCAATAATCTTTTAATATCCTTTTGCACCAGGATAAAAGGCAAAGCACCAACCATTGACATCAAACCAAAAATGATTAACAGCTTTGCCGAAAAACCTTCACCCACAGCCATCGTCGTCAGCAGATGAAAACGAATAATGGCATAGATCGCACAATTTAACAACACACCGGACAATAATGCACTCACCGGTGAAGATGCCTGGCTATGGGCATCCGGAAGCCAGGTGTGTAATGGGAACAAACCTGCTTTGGTCCCATACCCCACTAGTATAAAAATAAAGGCTAATTTCATCAAAGAAGGATCTAATTGTGTCGCCACAGGATAAAGCTGTCGCCAACTAAGACTTAGTTCGCTACTACCCAGTACCCCTCTGGCTGCATAAAAGGTTAGAATGATCCCAAGCATTGCAAAGGCAATGCCAACCGTACAAATTATGATGTATTTCCAAGCTGCTTCTAAGGCGGCCTTATGGCCTTGAAAGGCAACCAATAGGGCAGAAACGATGGTCGTTCCCTCAATGGCCACCCACATAACCCCAAGGTTATCTGCAAGAACCGCTAGATACATGGTTGCTACGAAAAATTGCAGCAAACCCCAAAAAAGGCCCATGCGATCTTCTGTTATTGCACCGTTTTTTAAATCTTGACGCAGGTAAGCAACTCCATACAGGCAACAGGAGGTTCCCACCACCCCGATGATAAAAACAAGTACCGCAGACAGCTCATCAATAATTAATAACCTGTTAATATTTTCAACTGGGCCGCTCATGAAAAGTTTGATCGAACAATAAATTGCCGTAATTCCCGTCAGCACAGAACCAATCATATTGATTACTTCCGAGCACCTAGGTTTGATCGGTAGGCAACATAAAATACCAGTTATAATCGGAACGATGAGCAGAACATACAGCATTTTTTTACCCCTTCAGTTTATTTAAGAGTTTTGTATCGATGGAAGCAAAGGTTCCATTGATTTGATAAGTTATGATCGCCATTACCAAGGCCCCCACAAGGATATCAAAAAAAATACCCAATTCGATGATCAGGGGCATTCCTCCGGTAATCGCTAAGGCACAGAGGAACAAGCCATTCTCCATTGCTACAACCCCAATTAGTTGACTAATCACGGAGGGCCTGCTGATCATAAAAAAACAGCCAAGCAAAATGCTTGATAAAGCTACCGAAAGTAGATGCCCCCCCACTTGAATATCCTTTAATAACACAGGAACGATATAACCGTAGGTCAGTCCAATTAACAAAATCCCTATTAATAGAGAGGAAACCACGCCTACTGAAAGTACAACTTCACGGTGTCCTTTTACCTTATGCACCAGTTTGTAAAGTACCCCCGGGAGAACAATAACCTTGACCACGAAGGTTAGTCCGCCAACGATAACCATGTGCCAGTTTATCTCCTCGGTGGCTAGCCCTAGGTAAAACGCCATCACACAAAGGGCTAGGGCCTGGGCACAAAGCAAGGTAATATGATTGGTAATGCTTCTCCCAGCCAGCATTAATAATGAAACAATAAGAAAAAGAATGACAAAAAAATCAAGCATTGACACACCTCCCTAGATTAAATATGTGCTTACGATTGCCAGTAGGCAAAAGGCCATACCCCCTGCCATGAGTTCCGGTAATTTAAACAACCTCATTTTTGCCAAAACACTTTCAACCATAGCCAGTACCAAACCTAGTCCTATGACTTTACCAACCATAAAAACCAATGCCAAATAAGCTGGGGTACCTGTGCTTTGAGGCCAGAACAGATGTACCAGGAGAATGAGTAAAATCACCTGTTTTATCATTGCCGCCAGATGCAGCAAGCCGACCTGTTTTCCTGCATATTCCAGTAACATTCCCTCATGTACCATCGTTAACTCCAAATGAGTATCCGGATTATCCACAGGTATGCGCCCGGTTTCAGCCACCGCTACAATCAGTAAACCGATGAACATCAGCAATCCCGCAGGCTGCTGTCCTGAACCCTTGATCCCGTTTAGATCAGTGGTTCCGGCAACCACTGCTAAACCAAATAACCCTGCCACCATAACCGGTTCCACGAGGGAGGTAATCATCATTTCACGGCTGGAACCCATACCCCCAAAGGCACTGGCTGGTTCCAAAGCTGCCAAGGCCAGAAAGAATCTGGCCAAGGCAAAAAGATAGATCAGTGCAATGATGTCACCTGTGCCTAGGCTTTCATGCTCCCATAGGGGAACCAGGCTCCCGGCCACTAGATAGGCACTAAGGCATATAATCGGTGTTAGCTGAGTTACCCAAGAAGTATGATCCGATACAACCGGTTCCCGCTGCAGAAACTTAATGATGTCAAAATAGGGTTGTAGAAGGGCTGGCCCCCTCCGGCACTGAGTAAAGGCTTTGATTTTTTTTATTATTCCATTGACTAAAGGAGCAATCAGTATTAAAAAACCAAATTGCCCCAGCGTAATTAATATTTTAACCGCCATCTTTTAACCACCTACCTAACCCAAACTAAAAGAACTACCAAAGTTAGAAAAACATAACTCAAATATAAATTAATGTTACCACTTTGAATACAACGCCATTTTTTTGAAGTAGTGATGGTTAATCTTCTTAAAGGACTATACAAACACTCCCTGATCATCGACTTGACATGTTCCTCAAAATAAATATTGTAACCAAAATAAGGCAAAGCCTTCCCTCTTATTTTTATCTTGCGCCGTGGCTGTAGTAAACCACGGTAAACACGTCTGATTGGTTGGGAGTAGGATGCTGCGGAATACTCCATCGTAGCATCCGTCTCAATACCACAGCCCCAGGTTTCAGACTTTCTTACCCGTTGCGCACCGAACAATCTACTCAAACCTACCAACATTAGCACCGTGACGATCAGTACCAAGGCTAAAGTAAAGTTATAGGTTGTGATCTCAGGTACTTGCGAACCAGGAACCAATTGACTGGCAACTCCTGTGAGGGCATTCATAGCCACTTGGGGGAAGATTCCCAGTACTAAACATAATGCCGCCAGGGGAGCCATACTAAGCCTCATACTAAGTGGAACCTCTCTGGCCCTAGCGGATTTTTTTGTTCTAGGTAAGGCAAGAAAAGATATCCCAAAGGCTTTAACAAAGCAAGCCGCAGCTAAGGCACCGGTTAGGGCTAAGGCAACACAAGCAAGGATACCGGCAATGCTCCAAAATCCTGACACATTAAGGTAAGAGATATTTAATAAGGATTGATAAATTTGATATTCACTGGCAAAACCATTGAAGGGAGGAATAGCAGATATTGAAATTGCCCCGATTAAAAATAGTAGTGCCGTTTGTGGCATTTTTTTAATTAAGCCGCCTAATTTTTCAATATCCCTGGTGTGGGTGGCGTAATAAATGGAGCCAGTGGCAAGAAACAACAGACTCTTAAATATGGCATGATTCAATACGTGAAAAAGCCCCGCTGCCAAGGCAATGGCGGCAAGAACAGGCATTGACCAAGCATAAAGCACAAGACTTGTCCCGATACCCATCAAGATAATTCCTATATTTTCTACACTATGGAAGGCCAGCAGCCGCTTTAAGTCATGCTCCATCAGAGCATAAATCACACCAATAACTGCCGAGATAATTCCAATCGTTAAAACTAAACCGCCCCACCAAGCAGGTCCGGGACCTAGTATATCAATAATTACACGGATCATACCGTAAATAGCCATCTTAATCATTACTCCACTCATAACAGCAGAGACATTGCTGGGTGCAGCGGGGTGAGCCAAGGGCAACCATACATTAAGGGGAACTACTCCCGCTTTGGTACCAAAACCAACCAGTGCCAAAAGAAAGACGATGCTTTTATCGATCGTACTCAGACTGGCACTATTGCTTGCCAGCGTTTCGTAACCCCAACCGCCAAATCCCTTGGCCATGACTAAAAAGGCACCGATAATAAAAACCGTACCCAGGTGGGTCATGGCGATGTAAATAAAACCCGCTTTACGAACCTGTTGCGAACGATACTCAAAGGTAACTAAAAAATAAGAGGCTAAAGTCATTACCTCCCAGAAAACAAGAAAAACGATGGCGTTGTTTACAGTCACTACCAGGATCATGGATAGTATAAAAATGTTATAACAGAAATTCCACCAAGCGATATTCTCATGACGGTAGATTTTCATATAACCCAAAGAATAAAAACCAACTAGGAAAGTTACAAGACAGATGGTGGTTAAAAAGAAACCACTTAAGCGATCAATTTGAACCGTAAGCTCTACCCCGGGTAAAACTTGGCCAAAGCTTACTTTAGCTGCTTCCATGCTAAAGAGAGCTTCAATCCCTAAACCTAACCCCAACAAACTAGCAATAACCCCAGTGATACATCCTGTAACAAGGGATAACCTTACATTACCTTTATATAAAAATGGTATGAATGCTCCAATTAGGTAAAGCAACATAATTGCAACCATTAAATCCCCTTGTATGTCACCGAACATGATAAGTCCTCCCATTAAAGTTGAAAAATACAAACAAAGCAATCAACACCATCATCATACACCTAATATTTATAATAAACAACATTGCCCCAACACCTATTAACCAACATTAATCAATGATACCGAAACCTTTAGGCCAATATATGTAGCGACAAATTTATACCTTAAAATCATTTAATTGCATATAAACCATACATGTTATAGCAACTTAACCATAATGACAAATACATGGTGACAAATACAACCTTGCAAAAAATATAAAATTCCCCGCAAAGAATTATCACAAATTAAAAACCCCTTGGCAGACAGAAAGCCAAGGGGTTTGTTGCGCTAGGCCACATCAGGTTGAGGCTTAGGTGTTCTTAAATATTTTATCCCGGTGCGGATCATCACAATGGCAAAGATAATGCGTAAAGCCACCTCCGGTAGGATATGGGCCAGGGACCCACCGAGATATGTGCCAATAAGAATACCTGGCACCAATCCGGATAGGATACTGGTACTAACATTCCCTAACCGCCAATGGGTATAAGCCCCAACTGCTCCCACAGGGACCATGGCCAAAAGGGAACAGCCCTGGGCCATGTATTGAGTGAAACCAAGCAATAACACCATTGAAGGCACCATGATGGTACCCCCACCCACCCCCATCATGCCGGAGAGGAAACCGGTAAAACACCCTGTCATGAGCAAGATCGCTATTTTTACCCATTCCGCTGTAGTGGCTGAGAGATGAGGCAGGTAAGGCTTGATCAGTAACATCATGGTGACAAAAATCAAAAACCCGCCAAAGGCTTTCTTCAACTTCCATTCAGGCAAGGCATTGGCATAACGCGCCCCTGCCCTGGCAGTAAAGACAGCGGTGGAAGCCAAAAGCACGGCCGCCATGATATCAACTGAGCCATTTAAACCATAGGTGACGGCACCTGCCAGCCCTGTGAAAATCAATGCCACAAGACTGGTACCATGGGCCATATGCTGATTCATTTTTAGGACCCCCACCATCAGTGGAATCATAATCACGCCGCCGCCCAGCCCAACCAGTCCGCCAAAAAAACCCGCTGCCAAACCAATCAGTATATTCGTTGTCATTGCATTACCTCCGGTACTAATCATTCGCCGTCAGCCAAAGATAATCTTGGTTTTAGGCTATTTATAATTTTTACTACTCTTGCACAACCTATCAACACTAGACTTTACTTCTAATGGCAACTTCACTAAAATAAGCTCGTCTGGAATGATCAATATGTTCCCTGGCAACCCTTTCCGCCAAGGCACCGTCCCGCATGGTTATGGCTTCTACTAATTGTCTGTGTTCCCGGGTGGCCTCCTCCATGCGCCCGGGATGACAGTAGCCAACCCTTGCATATCGGGTGATATGGTCCACCAGGGTAGTAATCATTCCATAAAGGCGCATACTACCCGCTACCTGGTAAATTAAATCGTTATATTCCTGATGAACCTTTTCCAGGCGATCGAAGTCCCTCTCCTTTGCCAGTTCCTCAATTGTCTCCACCAAATTTGTTAATTGCTGCCGTTGTGTCGGGTTTATTTTTTCCGCCGCCATTCGTGCAGCTAATCCTTCTAAGACTGCCCTTATTCTATAAATATCCACTACTTCATCGTCGGTAACCTGGGCCACCACAGAACCTACCCTCGGTAGATGAACCACCAAGCCCTCTAACTGCAACATCCGAATGGCTTCCCTCACGGGTGTCCTGCTTACGCCAAGTTGTTCGGCCAGTTTGCGCTCTACCAAACGTTCCCCTGGTTTCAGTGAACCCTTCAGCATAGCCTGACGGAGCTGCTCGTAGACCTTGTCCCTAATCTGAGGGTAAGCCTCACTTGCCACCGGTTGCAAAGGATGATCTCTTAGAATAAGTACCCCTCCTTTCCCATTTTGGTATACTGGTATACCATATTCAATTAAAAAAAATATATTCCTGCTTCAAATTGACATATTTACCCTTGTAAGCCATTCCTGTTAGCCTTTCGCCAACCAAGCCTAAGGCAACTCCTGAACAAATCATGGATAAAGAGCCAAAGGCTGATGGCTTAATCTTATATTTTATAATTTCCCATTACTTGCTTCTTAACCACCCTGGCAGTTGCCACTCTACCACTTGATCGGTCTGCCTCGTCTTGGGCACATCAATCAGCCTCTGGTTCGCAGAACCCCGAAAGACCAAGTCCAAATCCTTTTGTTCCTGAACAAAGGGACCATCCACCAGCACATCCACTTGCTCAAACACGGACAGAGCCTTTACCTCCTCGTAGCAATAGCCTGTATAAACCCAGATATCCAGTCTAGGAAAGTACCCCTTTAGTTCTTTAACCAAACAAGCTAAGGCTTCCGGCTGCAGCAGCGGGTCACCACCGCTGAAGGTAACCCCCTGGGTCAAAGGGGAAATCGTAGCCTTTATTTCTTCCACAGCCTCTTCGATGGTTACTTCCCTGCCACCTTCGGGCTTTAGAAGTTCTTCATTATGACAACCCGCACAGTAACGAGGGCAGCCTTGCAGAAAGACCACCGTTCTCAACCCAGGACCATCCACCACGCTATTGGCAGTAATCCCACCCAGACGCAGTTTTATACTCATTTTCCCACCACCTGTAGTACAAAAATAATTTCGTAAGCCTTTGATTGAAACATAAACCCATCCAATTTGCAAGGTGCTATCGATACCCCGACATGCCCTTGTGGGTAATCGGTATTTGTGTCATAGGGACGGTTCCTTGACAAATCCACACTCTGTCAAAAGAACCGCCCCCATAACACTTAAATTTATCTAACCCCTGGGATCAAAGCCCCCGTGGGTTGTTCTGTCATTTAGTTCAGCCACCTTGGCATCATTGAACCGATCAACGGTGCTCAGATATCCCGTGATACGGCGAACCCGACGGATATTCGGTGAGTCACAGCGTGGGCAATGATCCTCGTTAATAATTCCGGTTACACTGCAGGAAGTGCAGTAATCCACCGGGAAGTTAATGGCTGCATAGCCCATGTCGCTGGCTTTCATATGCTTAATGATGGCCTCCACAGCCTGTGGGTTATGCTGCGGCGGTGAAGCCATTTCAATGTAGCTGATGTGGCCGGCATTGCAATATTTGTGATAAGGGCCTTCCAAGGAAATCTTTTCAAAGATACCAATGGGGTGACCCACGGGAAGATGGAAGGAATTTGTATAATAATCTTTATCTGTTACACCGGGAATAATACCAAACTCCTTGCGATCCAGTTTGGCAAATCTACCGGAGACACTTTCCGCCGGAGTAGCCAGCAGGGTATAGTTCAAATCATACTTCTCAGAAGCTTCATCCACCTTCTGCCGCAGGTAGGAGATTATTTCTAAGCCCAAAGCCTGGGATTCTTCGCTTTGTCCATGATGCTTCCCTGTTAGGGCTACCAACGCCTCTGCTAAACCAATGAAACCAGGTGACAACGTGCCATGCTTAATGACCTCATCAAGGGTATCGCAGGGATTTAAACCCTGGGAGCCCAGGTATAGCCCCTGACCCATTACAAAGGGCATATCCTTGACCTTTAGCTTCGCCTGCACGGTAAAACGATGATACAGTTGACGGAAGCTTAAATCTAAGGTTTCGTCCAACATTCTATAAAATCTTTCCAGGTTGCGTTCTGCCTTGATGGCTATCCGGGGCAGGTTAAGCGTCGTAAAGGATAGGTTGCCCCTGCCATCCGTGACCGCTGGGCCTTTACGATTGGCCATGACCCTGGTCCGACAACCCATATAACCCACCTGATCACCATACTCCTTGTTAAAGGAGGAATCCATAAAACTGAAAGTGGGATTCAAGCGTTTGGATGATACCCGAATAGCTAACTGGAATAAATCGTAATTGGGATCACCTGGGTTTAGGTTAATGCCTTCCTGCAATTTAAAGATGATGTTCGGAAAAATTGGATTTTCACCCCGGCCTAAACCAGCCTCATAGGCCAACAGGATGTTTTTCGTTACCCTACGGGCCTCTTCGGAGGTTTCCGTACCCAGGTTAAGGCTGGAAAAGGGTACCTGGGCACCGGCCCGACTGTGCATGCTGTTCAGATTATAGATCAATGCTTCCATCGCCTGATAGGTCTCTTCATCGGAGGCATTTTCCACAAAGGGAGCAATATCCCGGTCAAAGAAGGCAAAGGATTGGCCGCCATGCATATCATTTTGGGAACTCTGCAAAATAATAGCGGCCAGGGCAGTGGCTGAGGTGGGCCGCTTCGGCGGCCGGATATAGCCGTGTCCGGTATTAAAACCTTCCTTGAGCAGTCTGCCTAAGGGGATTTGGATACAAGTGAGGGTTTTTCCATAAAAATCCAAATCATGAATATGTAAATCCCCTCGGGCGTGGGCCTGGGACATTTCTTCGGGGATTAATCTTGTTAGATAATATTTTTTACTGGCGGCACTGGCGATTTGCAGCATCTTAGCGGAGGGGGAATTCGATACATTGGCATTTTCCCTGTTGGTTTCCCCTAGGATTTCCTCCACTGCATCCATTAAATCACTTCTCGCGTCCCGCAGACGTGTTCTTTTATGACGGTAGAGGATATAGGCCTTGGCCGTGCGGGCATGGCCAGACTCAATGAGCACCTTTTCCACCATATCCTGTACTTCTTCAACGCCAAAAACATTGCCATTGTATTTTTTCTTCAGCATTTTTAAGACTTCAAGGGTCAGTTCCATGGCTGTTTGACGGTCCTCCCCGCCCACCGCCTTAGCCGCCCTAAAAATTGCCTCCGTAATTTTAGTTTCGTTAAATATAACCTCACGGCCGTCCCTTTTCTTAATCTTTGTAAACATCTATTGGGCCCCCTTTTTACCTTCCTTACTTTTCAACAACTTCTCTACTTCATGAAGAAAACTGTAAATATCACCAAACTGTCGATAAACCGAAGCAAAGCGAATATATGCCACCTGGTCTAATTCCAGTAAACTGCTCATCACTAATTCACCCACCGCATGGCTCGGAATCTCCAACTCTCCCTGGCTTCGCAATTCCCTTTCAATATGATGGACGGTATCCTCAATTTTCTGGACTGGCACAGATCTTTTCTCACAGGCCTTCATAAATCCTGCCAATAATTTGGTTCGATCAAAAACCTCCCGTCGTCCATCCTTCTTCACCACAACCAGTGGGCGTTCATCCACCCTCTCATAGGTGGTAAACCTTTTGCCACATTCACCACATTCCCTGCGGCGGCGGATGCTATTACCTTCGTCGGCTGGCCTGGAATCCAGAACCCGGCTTTCCGGAAAATTGCAGAAGGGACAGTTCATTTCGTCACCCCTTAGACATTGGTTCTTCCACCAAATCCACCCCGACATACAGGATGTTGTGGTGAAAACAATTATAAAATACCATATGTTGAGAGTCAATTTCCATTTATCTGTTATAATGACTATCCACACGGAAAGATTTGTCCATAACTTTCTTTTTCTCCGATTTCTGTATGGATAGGAAAATTTTTATCTTAGACTGGCTGCTTGGGTTGGGAGATACTATTAAAAATTCAAAAATAGCTAAAAAAATATTAAAGGAAGACACTAAATGACACAGATATTGTTAGAAAAACCAACTGACCGTCACATTTTTATTCCAAAAAGAGTTTTTATTGAGCCAGCCACCCTGACGTATCAATTAGGCCAACGCCTGATGGAGCAATTTAGGTCTGAGGGCATCCCCATAACTACAACTGGTTCTCACAATCGTGTAACAGGTATACCGGGCAAGACACCCCAGGAGGCCTATCTAGAATCAAAACGAACCCTGGTGCTGGGTGTACGAAAAGGCAGGGAATTTCAAACCTGCAAGCCCTCTGCCCATTATCAGCTTCCCCTGGTAACCAGTTGTCCTGGTAAATGTGAATATTGTTATCTCTTAACAAATCTCGGGCAGAAGCCATATATCCGGGCATACGTTAACATCGAAGAAATATTGCAACGGGCCAAGGACTATATTGACCAGTATCGACCCCGGGAAACGATTTTTGAAGGGGCAGCAACATCGGATCCCATCCCTGTGGAAAGATATACAGGTGCACTAAAACAAGCCATTGAATTCTTTGGCAAACAAGAGCAGGGTCGTTTTCGTTTTGTAACAAAATTTGTGGATATAGATTCTTTGTTGGATGCCAAACATAATGGACATACCCGCTTTCGATTCAGCCTTAATGCAGCTTATGTCATTAAGCAATTTGAGCATCATACCCCCACCCTGTTCGAGCGTGTTGAGGCCGCCGGGAAGGCAGCTCAGGCTGGTTATCCACTGGGCTTTCTAGTAGCACCCATTGTCCTGTATGAAGGCTGGCAGCAGGGGTATCTGGAGCTTTTTGAGGAACTAAACAGCGTGTTGGGTCCCCTGTCCCGCCAGGATCTAACCTTTGAGTTTATTACCCACCGCTTCACCCAACGGGCCAAAAGCAATATTGAAAATATCTTTCCAAAATCTCAACTGGATATGAACGAAGAAACAAGGCAATTTAAATATGGCCAATTCGGCTATGGCAAGTATGTTTATCCCAAAGAGAACCTGGCAGAGGTTAAAGAATTTATGCAGGGTATGGTGGATCGATACTTTCCTTCTGCTAAGGTAGAGTATTTAGTATAAAGATAAAAGGAGGTAACGTCTGTATGAAATGTCCCAATGAATCCCAATGCCTTATCTGTGTGGGTACCACCTGTATCTACGGTGATTGTCAAGACGCACACAAACCCTGTACGGAACAGAAGCTACGTTTTGAGTACGAAAATAAAACAGACAAAGCGTGATAACGGGGTCCGGCTTGCAATCCTTGCAAGCCGGACCCCGTTGGTGCTTTGGTGCTTATTTTATGGCTTCTGCCAATAGCTCTGCCGTGTGTTTTACCTGGATATTGCTAGATTTTGCATCTAAGCCGCCAGCAATTTGCATTTTACAGCCGGGACAGTCTAGGGCCAGTACTTCTGCAGCGGTGGCAGTGGTATTGTTAATCTTCTTCTCTAGGATGGCCTTGGATATTTCGGGCATTTTTACTGAGTAAGAACCACCGAAGCCACAGCAATCATCGCAGCCCTTCATTTCTATTAATTCAACTCCCGCTTTGTTCAGCAGTGCGCGGGGTTCTTGCCATACCTTTAAGGACCGTTTCATGTGACAGGAATCATGGTAGGTTACCTTGGTGCCAAGTTTATTAAATTGCAAATCCTGACCGTGATTGGCCACAAAGGATGAAAAGTCGATCACTTTAGCGGCAAATTTCTCAGCCCTGGCTTGCCAATTTGGATCACCTTTTAACTGATCAACAAAGTGATGTTTTAATACCTCAACGCAAGTGGGGCAAAGAGAAACAATATAGTCTAAACCTTCTTTTTCAAAGGCTTCAATGTTTTGTTTAGCCAATGTCAAAGCTACCTCCGGCGCCCCCATTTGGGTTGCGGGGATACCGCAGCAGGTTTGCTCCATGGGGAAGACAACCTCCATACCCATTTTATTGAGAACCTTATAGGCAGCCTCACCCTGCTCAGGATATACAAAGTCACCCAGGCAGCCAGCATAATACCCAACCTTGGCCTTAGGCTTACCCGTGGGAACGGAGCGGCTAATCCTATCTCTGAGTGGTGTGGCAGCAACAGCCGGTAAACTGCGCCCCTCCGTTAAGCCAGAGAAGAAAAGCGGCAGGTGACGAATCACATTTCCTTTGACAAAGGGTTTCTGGGCTAAAGAAGCCGTTCGAATTAAAGAGTGAAACAATTTACGATTGGTCAATACCTTCTCTAAAATGAGTTTTTGACCCATGGGCAAACCTTCTTTTTTCACGGTACGTCGTCGTAGTTCGGCAATCAATGCTGGAATGTCAATTTTACCAGGACAAAAAGCCTTGCAGCGTTCACAGCGCAGGCAAAGGTTCTGCAGTTCCCCGGCCTTTTCAAAGCTGTTTAAAAAGGCAGTCAAAATCGTGCCAATACCACCTGTGTAAACGTCACCGTAGACGTGACCGCCAACCTGCTGGAAGACAGGGCAAACATTCAAGCAGGAGGCACAGCGAATACACTGTAAAGCTTGCTTAAACATCGGGTCATTACGCATTTCGGTACGACCGTTATCCATCAAGACAATATGCATTTCCTTCTGCTCGATTAAATTGCCAGTCCGATCAATGGCTGCTGCGGGACCCGTCATCATGGTTACATAAGTGGTCAGTTTTTGAGCGGTGGCACTGCGAGGCAATGCCTCTAAAATGGGACCTACATCTTCAAACTTTTCTACCAGTTTTTCTAGGCCCACCAGTACCACATGGACAGGCGGCACGGTTGTTGTTAAGCGGCCATTCCCTTCGTTGGTACACATAACCAGGGTACCCGTTTCGGCAACGGCAATATTAGCTCCAGAAATACCCAGATCCGCTTTGAGGAACTTGTCGCGCAGGTTTTCCCTGGCCACTTTAACCAATTTAGCAATGTCCGGTTCTAAATTCTGGTTGGTTTCTTTGGCAAAGATATCTGCCACTTCGCCGCGGGTCATATGGATTGCTGGCATGACCATATGGGAAGGACGCTGGCCACAAAGTTGAATAATCCATTCACCCAGGTCCGTTTCAGTAACTTCCGCCACATCCGTATTTTTTAGTAGGTAATCATTTAGGTGAATTTCTTCGGAAGCCATTGATTTGGACTTAATAATGGTTTCTACTTGATGTTTTTTGACAACTTGGGCAATGTATTCCTTTGCTTCATCACCCGTTTTGGCCCGAAATACAATGGCACCATTTTTTTCAGCCTGGGCAATAAATTTTTCCGCCAATCGGTCCATATTTTCAGCAGCATTGCGTTTACAATTGCTTATTTTTTGACGTAATTCTTCAAAATCCTTACCTTCATAGGCCTTTTCCCTGGCTGGTATATATGCCTCGCCAAAGCGACCAAGGGCACCAGTCAGGTTATCATTATTAAGTGCTGATTGTATGTCTTTTTTTAAATTTCCTGTCGACACTTTTAAAGCCCCCTTAGTCAATAAATACAATAATTAATCGGCCTGGCCCGTGCACACCAATGGTCAATACACGTTCAATATCAGAGGTACGGCTTGGGCCACTGACAAAGGTTAAATAACGGGGCAGTTCTCCCAGGTTCTTGTTATAGGTGGCGATGGTTGCTACTAGATTGGGTAAAAGATTAGCTGTAGGTACCAACGCCAGGTGAACAGGCGGCAAAATAGATACCATTCTACTCTCGATGCCAGTGGCATTGCCTGCCAAAGCCCCTATCTCTGCCACTGCATAGTCCAACTGGGAAATACCTAATCCTGCATCAGCCGCATTTTGACGTAAATTCTCAGAGGTCATAACAGCACCCGTGGTGGTGCCAATCTCTTGCATATTAACAGCGTTCACTAATTCCGACGGGGCGTAGACAGCTTTAGCTACGTTCAGATCATTGATTAACTTACTGATTAGTTGTTGAGCCTCTGCTGTGTTCGAAACGCGATAAACCTCAGCAGCTAATGCCTCTGCCTTTTCTTTAAATTCTTTGTATAAGGCATCGTAAGACGTTTTGGCGTTCATAATTACACCTCTTAAAATGTTTTGTGGTAATTTGGCATGATGGTCTGACCATTTAAACTGAAAAACCATAAGCTATACTAAAACAAATACTCCGTCTTTCTCGTTTTTAAATTTTTTAACTATACTGAAAGTATATTAGAATTTTTATTAAAATGCAATCTTTTTATAGACAAGTCACCTTCTTCTGACAATTTAATTTTAAGATTGCTTCTTTATCTAGTAACGATAGGAATCTTCTCGATTGGTTTGATAGGGTGATACTTCAACCAAAATAATATCAACGCCAATTTTTTTTATTTTATCCCAGGGCACGATTAGTTCATCCTCACGACCAAAGAGTCCTAAGAATCGACCTTGTCCTGGTAAAATAATGGCGGCAATACGACCCGCATCCAAATCAATATCAAAATCTTTAATTAAACCTAGTCTTCTGCCATCGACTACATTGACAACTTCTCTTACCCGCAGGTCAGAAATCTTAATCACCCCTGCCACCCCCTATCCTATTATTAATCTATATGCAGGGTTCATTGACTTCTGCACAAAAAAAGAGCCTCTCCGGCTCTTTTTTTGTGATCAGCTGCTTTGTAATTAAACAAATTTTTTCATGTGATTTAAGGCTGCTTTCTCTAAACGTGATACTTGGGCTTGGGAAATACCAATCTCTTCGGCAACTTCCATTTGGGTCTTACCTTCGAAGAATCTCAGGGTTAAAATATGCTTTTCCCGATCGCTTAATCTTCTTAAGGCGTCTCGTATGGATATTTCTTCAAGCCAGCTCAAATCAAGGCTCTTTTCATCACTGATTTGATCCATGACAAAGATCGGGTCCCCACCATCATGGTATATGGGTTCAAATAATGATATGGGTTCTTGAATGGCGTCTAAGGCAAAAACAATATCCTCCCGGGGCATTTTTAATTCGCCGGCAATTTCATTGATAGAAGGTTCCCTGGAATACTTATTAACCAGGCTATCTCTTACCTGCAACGCCTTATAAGCAACATCCCTGAGGGAACGACTTACCCGAATGGGATTATTATCCCTGAGATACCTTCTAATTTCACCAATAATCATGGGCACCGCATAGGTGGAAAATTTAACATTTTGACCCAAATCAAAATTGTCAATGGCTTTCATTAGGCCGATACAGCCGACCTGAAATAAATCATCCACGTATTCACCACGATTGGTAAATCGTTGAATAACACTTAATACCAACCTGAGATTGCCATTAATCAACTGGCTTCTGGCATCTTTATTTCCTTGCTGCATTGCTTCAAACAAAGTTCTCATCTCAGTGTTTTTGAGCACAGGTAATTTAGATGTGTTAACGCCACAGATCTCGACTTTGTTGACCAGCATTTATCGGCCCCCCAACGTTGTTTCGAATACCAGCAGTACCAGTGGTAATGGATTTTGTTGTCCTTACAGGTTAATTATTACCTTGGCAAATTTCTTATATACATGATCAAACACCATAGAAAAGCCCCAAAAACCACCTTTAATGTGTGTTTTTGAGGCTTTTTCTCAATATTCCTATCCTTTAAAATTTTTATTCCATACGATGAATTTCTTTTTT